>NZ_MAQZ01000083.1:0-47532 GCF_001756285.1 Frankia sp. CgMI4 | reverse complement strand
CCCCGGCCTCGCGTCAGAAGCGCGCTACGCAACCCCACTGGAAGCCCCACACAACGCCGAAAGTCTGCTTACCAGCAAACTTGCCGAGGCCCTGGCAGCGGCCCGCCCAGGAGGCGAGCCGTTCGGCGGAGCCGAAGACGGTCATGTCGACGCCGATCTCGGCGATCAGGCATTCGGCCATGCGGCGGTCGACCCCGGGGATCGTGTCCAGCAGGGCGACCTCATCCGCGAAAGGGGCGATCACCCGGTCGATCTCGGTCGAGAGCCGGTCGATGGCCTCGTCCAGGTAGTCCAGCTTGGACAGGATCTCCCCGATGATGATCGCGTGATGGCCGGTGAAGAACGCGGTCAGCGCCTCTTGCAGCKCCGGGATCTTCTTACGGAGCTGGCCCTTGGCGAGCTCGGCGAGCACGACCGGGTCGGTGGTCCCCGCGACCAGCGCGTCGAGGATCGCCCGCCCGGACTTCCCGAGCACATCCGACGCGACCGACGACAGCTTGATCCCCGCGTCCTGGAGGACCTTGTCGAGGCGCTGCGCCTCCCGGGTCCGCTCGTCGATCTGCGCGCGGCGATACCGGGTCAGGTCACGTAGTTCCCGGATCGGCTGGGGCGGCACGAACGACGGGCGGACCAGGCCGTACTCGACCAGCTCCGCGATCCACGCCGCGTCCGCCGCATCCGTCTTACGGCCCGGCACGTTGCGCAGATGCCGGGCATTGAGCAGCCAGCACTCGGCGACCGCGTCCTCCAGAATGTGGAACGGCGCCTTCCAGAAAACCCCGGTCGACTCCATCCCGACCCGGGTCACGCCCAGCCCCGTCAGCCAGTCCCGCAACGCCAACAGCTCACGCGTCGTCGTCCCGAACGTGTGCAACTCGACCCGGCCAGGCCCACCCGGATCGGAGATCCGCGCACAGGCGACGATCTCGTCCTTGTGCACGTCCAGACCGGCGCACCGCGCCACCTGCCGCTCCACCAGACCCCCTCATACATCGAGACAGACCAGGCGGCCGACCGGGGGGATCAGATGATCAAAGAGTCTAAAGGTCGCGCTCGAAGCAGCAGTCCCACGTGCCTGAAGATCCCCACGTCACACTAGAAGACGGGCTCCACCTACGGCACCAAGGCAGCCCGACGTCGACCGGCCGACCACCAGCGATTTTCCATCGCCCCACGTGGCCGGCCAGTAGCCGCGTGAGGTCGATGCGGTGACKCTCGATCGCATCAGCGCCATCCCGGTGGTACTTCGATAGCCGCAGATAGAGCCAGATCGGCCGCGTCCCTGACCGAAMCTCGACGCCGTAGGACCGAAAGGGCGGATAGACCACGGCCCGTGTGCGTCGGCCTGGGCGACGCAGGAACGGGTGTTCTTCGCCTGTTTCGGGGTTGATGGCGATRCCTTCGACCGTTCCGTCACTTAGTTCGCGTTCCATAGGGTGTACTTTAGTTTGCACGACTCAGCGCTTAATAATGTACTTTGGCAGGCTATAGTGGGCCATGCCCTGCTACGCGGCACGCAGGTAGCCACGATCGTTGTCGAGTATCGCGACCGGTTCGGCCGGTTCGGCGTCGAGTATGTCGACGCCGACCTTGCCGCGTCCGGCCGCCGGCTGCTGGTCGTCGACCCCGCCGGGGTGGATGAGGACCCCGCCGGGGTGGATGACGATCTGGTCGGGGACGTGACCGAGATCCTGACGTCGCTGTGCTTCCGGCTGTATGGTCGGGAGGCCGCCGCGGACCGGGTCCGGCGCGCGGTCGCAGCCGCCGTCGAGGAAGCCCGTGAGGGTCCTCCAGGCGTATCGGGTTCGCTCTTGACCCGGAACGACGCCCAGCTCGCCGACCTGCGCCGGTATGCCAGCGCAGGTCGGTTCGTTTACAAACGGAACCTATAGCTCGACGAAGCCGGACACGCAGGTGATCGTGTCGCCGCCGATCCAGACCGTGCCGTCCGCATCAGCGGAGATGTGCACCCGTCCGGTCCGGTGGAGCAGTGTTCCCTGGCTCACCGTGTAGGGTGCGCTCGCTCGCCCGGTCCGGAGCAGCCATTGGGCGACGGACGCGTTGAGGCTTCCGGTTACCGGATCCTCCCTCGTCGTGCCGTTCACGGGGAAGAAGGCCCGAACTTCGAACGTCTCGGTCGACTCGGGCGGATACGGGCCGAGCACGCCGAGATGCAGGTCGACGATGCCCGGTTGCAACGCGAGGACCGCCTCGGCGCTGTCGAGTAGAACAGCAATCCATCCCGGCCCGTTATCCGCCCMCTCGGCGGCCACGATGTCATCGCGGGCGATGCCCAGCGCCGTGCCGATGCGCTGGACGAGGGCCTCCTTAACCGGCCCCGAGCGTCGCAGCGGGGGTGCGGCGAACGCGAGTCCGTCCGCGGTCCGCCGGACGGGAACGAGCCCGGCACCACACTCCTGAACGACCACATCGCCCCGTTCGGCCGGAGGCCGGGTGGTCAGCCAGGCGTGGCAGGTACCCAGCGTGGGATGCCCTGCGAAGGCCAGCTCGGCACCGGGTGTGAAGATCCGGACCCGGTAGTCGGCGTCCGATGAGGTGGGCGGCAGGATGAAGGTAGTCTCCGAGAGGTTCGTCCACCGGGCGAACCGCTGCATCTCCTCCGGGTCGAGTCCCGATCCGTCGAGCACGACGGCTACCGGATTGCCCTGATACGGGGATCTTGAGAAGACATCGATCTGTTGGAAGGGACGCGGCATCGGCCCAGTGTCCCGCGGGCCGCCGGCTGACCGCGCGGATGCAGGTGAGGAATTCCTGGATTCCGATCGCCAGGCGGCTGGAGGCGATGGAGCGTCACCAGGAGCGGGCCGGCGCGGGAACGCATCCGGGTGCATATCAGCATGAAGGCATGAGTTCCTCCGCCGACACCCATGGCCGACCCCGTCACGCCGAAGCGGGTGGCCGCCCGCATCCGCGTATTTCCAACGAGCGGATCGCCTTCGCCCGGATGCRCACCTCGCAGGACCGCGGGGCGGATCTGATCACCTCCTTCGCGGGATCGCTGCCCTTCGTCTACCTGCATGCGGTCTGGTTCGGCGGCTGGATCCTGTTGAACGAGGGCGTGTTCGGCGAGGACGCCGTCTTCGACCGCTACCCGTTCGGCCTCCTGACGATGATCGTCAGCTTGGAGGCGATCTTCCTATCGACGTTCGTGATGGTCAGCCAGAACCGTGAGGCCGCCCGGCAGAACCTCCGTGCCGAACTCGACTTCGAGACCAACCTGCGGTCCGAGGTGTGGTCGGTCCACATCGGGCGGGCGCTCGGGCTTGACCCCGACGAGGTGGAACGGGACGTCCAGGAGCTCGTCGCGCACGCCCGCGCGGAGATCCGTAACGGCCAGGCCCAGCCGATGGGTCCGGGAGTGATGGATCCGGGAGTGTCGTGACGCCTCAGGTTCATCGTCGGCGACGACGCGAATCCGGTGCCTGGTGCCCGGCGCCGGGCGTGTGGGGCCGGGTCAACCGAGCGCGACGATTCAGTCGAGCGTGACGACGAGGCCGCGCAGCTCGTAGGCCGCGATCTCGTCCCGGAGGGTGACCTGGGGTGGGCTGGCCATGTGCAGGCCGTCGAGCATGAACAGCTTGTGCAGGAAGATGTCGGTTTCGTGGATGGCGACGTGTGCGCCGGGGCATTTGTGGGGGCCGTCGCCGAAGCTCAGCCCCGCCGGACTCACGCCGTCGCCGATCGGGCGGGCGGGGCGGACTGTGTACGGGTCGGCGCCGATGGCCTGCGTGTCGATGTTGGTGCTGCTCACCGCGATGTCGATCTGGGCGCCGGCTGGGATCGTTAGCGGGCCGTGCGGGCCCGGTAGCTGGATGTCGGCCGTCGTGCGCCGTTTGAGAGTGGAGATGACCGGTTCCAAGCGCAGGAACTCGTGCAGGATCGCGATCCGTTCGGTCTGGTCAGCGTCGTGGTAGCGGGCGCGCAGTGTGTCGTCGGTGAACAGGTGCCAGGCGGCGACGTTGATGAACTCCCGGGTGGTGATCATTCCTGCGGGTGCGAAGGTGACGCACTCGGCGAAGATTTCGGCATTGGTGCAGCCTTGGTCGATCATGTGTGAGATGAGGTCATCCGTGCGTCGCCGACGGCGGGCGCGTACCGCGGGGCGCACGTCGGCGAGGTAGAAGGCGAGGGCGTGGCGGTTCTGCCGGATGAACTGCCTGATGCCGCGGATGCTGGTGACATTCGGCGGTCCGAGGTCTCCCTGGGCGAACCGTTCCAGGCGGGCGGCCATGCCGGGGCGGCTGTTGGTGAGGCCGATCACCGCGGCGGCGACCTCGACGGCGAGGGCGAAGCTGAGCTCGGACAGGTCGACGCTCCGCTCGCGGCGCAACCGGTCGATCTGCTCGTCGGCGACGCGGTGCATCAGCTCGCGGTAGTGCTCGTCGACCCTGCGTAGAGTGAAGAATCGTGCGGTCAGCCGGCGGCGTTCCCGGTGCTCGGGGCCGTCGCTGTGCAGCACCGGTCGGCGGATCCGCTTGGGAATCGCCTTAGATGCGTCGATACCGAGGCCGGCCTGCTTGGTTTCCAAGCTGCGCAGCACCGCCTGCCCGGCGGCGTACCCGCTGATCCGCCATACGCCGTCGGCGCCCTGTACGACCGGGCATCCGCCGTTCGGGTCTTCGCGGTCGATCTTGCGTGCCGACGTCCCGACGTCGGTCACCACGGGATCCGCCATGGATTCTCCTTCCCAGGGCACTCCGGAAACCGGCCGGGGCGCGGCTTCAGGGCCGTCATGACTGACCGGTGCGGCGATGGAGTGCTGCTGATGCCTATCGAATCGTTGGTGGATGCGAGGGAAAGCCGCCGCCGCCGCCCCTGCGGCTGGCTTGTTCGGGTAACGGCTCGAGGCGGAGTCGGGTGGCATCGGAGGAAGCCGTCGGCCGGACGCCTGAAACCTCTTGCAACCACTTGTGAGCCGGCAATGATGCCCCCTGCGCGGGGAATCCGTGACGGTCCCGGCCATGACGGCCCGCCGGGTTCGGCGGCATTCCTCAACGGTTCTGGCCGCTTTTCACGCTCCGCTTTTCACGCTCCGCGTCCGGGTCCGGGTCCCGTCCGACTTTACCGGAAGGATTGGGAGGGCCGGCTCATTCGTGCCCTCATTCGTGCCCTCCGGGGCGCAGCAGCGGGCCGTGATCTGACTACCCAATTGTGTCAGTTGGTGGGCGGGGCGTTCACGCCGAGCGTGGTCACGGCGCTTTTTCGGAAGCTCGCCGTCATGGTCTACGGCAGACCCGGCAAGGCGATCGCGACGGGAATCACGTGTCGCGCCCTTCCGTGCCGCGTGAAGGATTTCACGCCGACCGGGACGCCCTCCGTGTCCCTCCGTGTCCCGCCGTGTCCCGCCGTACTTCCCGCCGGATGCCACCTCGGTGGTGCGGGTGACGCTCTTCCCGGCCATGGCCGTGCCGGGTTCCCGCTTCACAGCCACCCGCCCACCAGGGTGGGTCTTACGGTCGGCTCCACGGGCGTTTATCGTCTCCGACGTACTGGCGGCGACGAGGTGACGCAGGTTGACCGCGGCGTTGGCGTCGCGGTCGGCCACCAGCCCGCAGGACGGGCAGGTGAAGATGCGGTCCGGCAGGGTCAGGTTTGGGTTTCGCCCGCCACAGCCGGAACAGGTCTTGCTCGAGGGGTACCAGCGGTCCGCGACCACCAGGGTCGATCCGTACCAGAGGGTTTTGTAGGCGAGCTGGCGGCGGACCTCGGCCATGCCGGTATCGGACACGGCACGGGCGAGGCGGCGGTTACGGACCATTCCGGCCACGGGCAGGTCTTCCACCACGATCGTTTCGTGGGACGTCGCGAGCCGGGTGGTGAGCTTGTGCGGCCCGTCGCGGCGCAGCTTCCGCAGCGACCGGGCCAGCGGCTTCGGGTTCGCCACGGTCTCACCGGTCGACAGGACGGCGAGGTGGCGCACCCCGAGGTCGACACCGACCGTCACGGCGGCACGCTGCCGCCGTGACGGGCCGGTGGGAACCTCCCGCTCGACCTCGACGGTGAACGATACGAACCAGCGGCAGGCCGTGCGCGACACCGTGGCGCCTAGGAGGCGGGCCCGACCATTCGCCAGCCGCCCGGTCAGCGCGCCCATCGGCTCGCGGACCTTCACCCGGCCGATCCGGGGCAGCTTCACATGCCGGTCGTCGGCCKGCACGCTGGTTGTTGTTCGGGTCGAGCGCGAACCGGTACGMCCGCAACGCCTTCACGCCGGTCGTCCTTCGTCCACCTGAACACGGTGCCCGTCGGGTTGGCCCGAACGGAGAAGTAGCACGTGATCAACCCGCCGAGGCCGGTCCTGAATGAGGGCTCCGCGTAGGTCTCCTCGTAAGTGTCCTACCAGGGGAAGGCCAACCGGCGGKGTGCCCTGTCGAGGACGCTGGGTGCCCGGTCGAGGACAACACGGCCGGCGAACGTGATGACCGCCAACACTYACGAGCGTTCACGAGGTCAGGTCCCAGATTCGCCGGCCGAAGGCCAGTCGAAGGATCGTGGTCACCGCAGGAGCGGGTGCGGTGGGAGGCCGGCGCACGGTTTACACGGTCTGCGTAGTTCGTGCGGTCAGCGCGGGGTGAGAGGACCGCCGCTACCGCCGCCGGCCTGCCGTGGCCGTCTCGCTGGCCGTCTCGCTGGCCGTCTCGACCGTGTATAACCAGCCAACCGCTGGACCGTTTTCCGGTCAACGAGAACGATCAGATCACCGCCGTACCGGACCGGGAGATGGCCACCCTCGCCATGGCCACCCTCGCCATGGCCACCCTCGCCGTCACCCTCCGCGGGTTCACCTCCGTGATCTCGGGTGTCAGATCCGGTGTTCGGTGAGTACCTCGGCGGTGAGTTCCTGGGCTTTCTGGGCGCGGTCGGGTTGCGCGAGGTGGACGGCCACGAACAGGGCGTCGAGGACCGTC
Organism: Frankia sp. CgMI4; assembly: GCF_001756285.1. Taxonomy (NCBI): domain Bacteria; kingdom Bacillati; phylum Actinomycetota; class Actinomycetes; order Frankiales; family Frankiaceae; genus Frankia; species Frankia sp. CgMI4. The sequence goes on along the minus strand of NZ_MAQZ01000083.1, from coordinate 40,603 downwards.
GYGTGGATGATGCGGCTGCTCATGGCCTCGACTCGATAGTTTGTTTCGCTGCTGCCGGCGACGAGGGCTACGTCGGCCAGCCTCGTCAGGGGGGATCGGAAGAAGCTGGTGAGGGCTATGGTCGTGGCCCCTGCCGCGCGCGCCGCGGCGGCGCCGGCCAGGGTTTCGCGGGTCTGCCCGGTGTGGCTGATGGCCAGGCAGGCGGAGGCGGGAGGCAGCAGGCGCGCGGCCACGTGTTGGACGTGGGCGTCGGCGGGGGCTTCGGCGAGCAGGCCGAGAGTGCGGAAGCGGTAGGCGGCGTCCTGGGCGAGCGGGGCGGACGTCCCCGCGCCGATGAGCAGGACCCGGTCAGCGCATTGCAGGGCGTCGACCGCGCGGGTGAATGCCGCGCGGTCGACGGTGCGGGTGGTCTCGGACAGAGCCGACTCGGTGCTGTGGAGGATCTTTTCCAGGATGGTGGCAGGGGAGTCGGCGTGGGTGACGGCCTCGTGGAGGCCGCGTTCGGGAGGAATCGCTTCGCCGGCGAGACGAATTTTGAGGTCGGCGAAGCCCTTGAGGCCGAGATCCTGACAGAACCGGACCACGGTCGCGACGGAGGTGCCGGTCCGGTCGGCGAGATCGGTGACGGTGAGGTGAACGATCTCCCTCGGGTCGTCGAGGATCAGCTGGCCGATCTTGCGACCGCTGGGAGTGAGAGTCGGCAGGCAGGCGCGTAGGTGCGCGATGGTGCCGCCCGGCCCGGGGGTGGGTTGGGCGGGCTCGTCGATCGTCTCGACGGCCGTCGGTCCGGTCATGGTCTCTCCCAACGTCGTCACCATCCTCGCGCTTTTCGGCTTCCAGCTTGCCGGTGGTGCGCTGTCATCTGCCGCACGGGCCGGATGAAGATCTGTTCCTTTGGTAGAAATCATACTGTATGAAAATTCTATCCATCTAATGCATTCCGTTAAGAGGATGTTTCCTTCTGTCTCCGTCTCTCAGCCCTGCCCCCGCTGAGCCCGTTGACCGTCTGCCGTAAGCGAGGAGAGATATGAAGCTGAGCACCGACCGCATCGTGACCGCCCACGTCGGCAGCCTGCCGTGCCCAGGATGCTGGCCGAAGAGGTGCTCCAGCGGGAGCATCACGACCCGACCCCGGAGCGGGCACAGCGGCTGCCGGGAACCATCCGCCAGGCGGCCGCCGAGGCGGTGCGCCGCCATGCCGAGGTCGGCATCGACGTCGGCAACGATAGCGAGATGATCAAGATCGTCTATGCCACCTACGTCAAGGAGCGGCTGAGTGCCTGAGCGCCTGAGTGGCTTCGACGCGACCGCCGGGGCCAGGCCCATCCCGCCGAAGGCACCCGATCATGACCAGCGTCCCGCCGCCAACCGGGCCGTTCCCCGCACCCGACGCGTACTGYGACTCACCCGCTGAGCATCGACCGCATCGCGGCCGAGTTCGGGGGACGGCCACCGTGGCGGACGGGTCCCTGCTGCCGTGTCGGTCGTACAGTTCCGATCCGGAACTGTACTCGGGAGAACAGCACCTGACCGGGCACAACCCGGGCCGTCGCCAACTCCAGGGTCTGGCGAGTACTGCACACCGACCACCGGCGTCCGCTCCCGACCCRTCGGACGGAATTCTCCGTGATCTGGGCGCTCTATTTCTATTCCCCGAGTTCTGCGTAGCCCTCCTTATCACCCTCCTGGTTCTGGCGGTGCCGGGTGGACCCGGCCCAGGCCGACCTCGTTTACCGCACCCACCATTCCGGCGCGCTGGCGGCCATCGTCCTGCACACCACATCCGCGTACCTGGCCCGTTCGGAGAGCCCGACATAATCGTATCGCCGTCCTCACCTGTCCTGGTGAGGACAGGTGAGTCGGAAGATACCGGCCGAACAACTTTCGCCGGCGCCTCCTGGTGGGTACGAAAAAATCCTCTGCACACACGGCACGGACGGACCGTCCGCGCCCGGTTCCCGCCGCCGTGTTAGCCCGGACGGGGTACCTGGTGAGATCGTGCGGGGTAGCACGAGGACGTCGCAGAGTACTGTCGCCAGGGCGATTCAACGTACACGTACGCCGATAAATTACGCAGGGAAGGGGCGTCCCGCCATGCGCTCGCGAAAAATGTATTTTGCCGCCGTCGGTGCTGCCGGCGCCCTGGYCGCCGCCGTGGCCGGTCCAGCCGGTGCCGCGTTCCCCGACGGGGTGCCCGGTTCCAGTCAGGTCACGCTCCCGGGCGGCTTCGCCCTGCGGCCAGATCTCGACGTGAGTATCGACAACGTCGTCGTCAACCCGACCCCGCCTCATATCKTCGCGCAGATCAACCCGTTGTTCCGCGCCTACTCGATCGGGGCGGCCGACATCAACCGGATCCAGAGCCACCTGCGGTCGCTCGACCTGCGATCGGCAGGCGGGCACGGCATGGTCTCGTGGACGCTGAAGAACGTCACCGATCATCCGGTCGCCTTCGGCTGGTTCTCGAAGGAGGGGCGGGGCGGCAACGGGGTGCTGGCGGCGGGTGCCTCGCGCACCTTGGACACGCATTCCTCCCTCGTCGTGGCCCGCGTGTTCGACCAGTCGTGGAACCCCTCACCCCAGCTGCCGACGATCGGTGTGTCGACCCACGGTCGGCCGGTGCCGGCCAGCGGACAGGGCCCGTCGACCGCGGCCACCACTACCGGCCTTACCGGCACCGGTCCTACCGGCACCGGTCCTACCGGCACCGGCCCCGTCGCCCCGGGAGCCGGTATCGTGCCGGGCACGCGGGGCGAGGCGCCCTCGTACCCGCAGGCCTCTGGTGGCGGACAGGCCTCTGGTGGCGGACAGGCCTCTGCTGGCGGACAGACTCCCGGTACTGGGGAGTCGACCGGTGGCGGACAGATCCCCGGTACCGCGAAGGCTCCCGGAACGGGAGAAGCCCCGGCCCAGGAGACGGGCTCGACATCACCCGTAACCAGCGGCACGACACCACAGGGCTCGCCCGGGCAGCAGGGCGGCACCGGCACCAGTACCGGCACGACGGTACCGGCGACGCCGATCACGACGAACACCGTCCCCTTCACGGGATGACCGGCTCTATGGGATGACAGAGGTGACGGACGCGGGCACCCGGCGGCCTCGACCACCCGCCGGCTTGTCGGCGCCGCGCGCGTCGGCCGCGCTGATGGTCGCCGTGTGCGGGCTGCTGTTCCCGGCCGCCTGCGCGGTCGGTGGTGAGGGCATCGGCGCCGGCTCTTCGGCCACCGGTATGTCTTCGGCCATCCCCAGGTCTTCGGTAACCGCCAGGTCTTCTCGCGGCGCGGCGGCCGAGCCGGAGGCGGTGAACACGATTCTGACCGCGACCGTCGCCGGCGTGGACGTCTACCCAACGCCCATGTCCACCTGGCCCGCGTCGCGGCTGAGTAACCCGAATGAGGCGGGCGCGCCACGGGTCTTTCTCGTCACGGCGAGACTGCCCGGATGGTGGCAGGTCCTGCTGCCGATATGGCCCAACGGCAGCCGCGGATGGATCAGGGACGACCAGGTCCGCGCCAGCACCACCGCCTATCACCTGCAGGTCGTCCGCGGAGCCCACCAGTTGCGGCTGTATCGCGGGAACACGCTCATATCCCTGTTCGTGGTGGCGGTCGGAACCACGGACACGCCGACCCCCGGGGGGCGGTACTACCTGACCGAACTGCTGCGGCCGCGGAATCCGACCGGACCCTACGGGCCCTTCGCCTTCGGCCTCTCGGGCTTCTCCACCTCACTGGCCTCCTTCGAAGGCCATGCTCCGATTATCGGTCTGCATGGCACCGACCAGCCCCACACGCTGGGGCGTGACGTCAGCCACGGCTGCATCCGCCTGAGTAACAGCGACATCACCTGGTTGGCGGGCATGCTGCCCCTGGGCACGCCGGTCGACATCGTCGCCTGACCGGTCCCATCTCGACCTCGTCGGGGTCTGTCGCGGATGCGACAGACCCCGATGCCGATCTTGAATTACTCAAGGCTGAACCGGCAGCCCGGCAGCCCGGCAGCCCGGCAGCCCGGCAGCGGCTGGCCGCGGGGCAGAGCCGGTTCTGCGGGGTCGGCTGGGTGGATGTCGGCGCAGGAGCGCGAAGCCGAGGGTGGCGATCCATACTCCACCAGAGTGTGGAGCCGAGGAAGCCCGCCGATTCCCATGCGGGGACCCCGGGGATCGCGGTGGTCAGGATGTCGCCCTGGTTGAGCAGGTAGATGGCGCTTGCGACCAGGCCCAGCATGCCCACAGCGGCGGGAAGCAGACGGCGGCGGAGGATGATCACGGAGATCGTCGTCGACCAGGCGATGGCGAGCGTCTGGCCGAGGTGCTCGCCAAGCAGGGCGCCGCCGAGCTGGTGTTGTGCGAGCCAGGCGGCGTCGACGGCTGCTCGGGTCGTCGTGTCGCCGGCCATGTACTGCCGTGCCAGCGGCGGCACGACGAAAACCCAGCGCAGGAATCCGGCGAGCGCGAGCACGATCGCGGCGGAGCCGACCCAGGTCGCGGCGCGCAGGACGGGATCGTCCCGGCGACCGAGGGCCGTGGGCAGCAGCAGCGTCGGCGGTAGTAGCAGAGCGTAGGTCCAGCCGGTCGCGAACCAGGTCCAGACCAGGCCGGTGCCGCCTCGATGGAAGGACGGAAGGACGACTCGGTGGCCCGATGGACGGCCCCAACGCGCTCGCGCTCAACGAGCGGCTGCTCGCGGCGCTGGCCGACGGCGGGGTGCCGGCGGCGAACGCGGCCCGGTCCGCATATCTGCTGATCGTGTATGTGCTGGGCGCCATCGCGTTGGAGGCCGCCGAGCCGCACGAGCCGGGAACCACCGAGGCGGAGCGGATCGCCGCCCGCCGTGACGCGTTCGCTGCCGTGCCCGTCGAGCATTACCCACGCACCGCCAGCCAGATTGACGTGCTGGCCGCCTACGTCACCACCGAGCAGTTCAGCTGGGGCCTCGACCGTGTCCTTGACGGCATCGAACGCCTCATTGACCCCTGAGCGCGGGCAGTTCGTCGGCGCGGAGTCAAGGCTGTGGGATATTTTCAGTGGCGCTTCTCGCGCGTCCGCATCGAAAATCTTGTCGGGATTTCAGCGGTACCTCCTGGCCGGGCGGTGAACGGCCAATSAATCGGTCGGAATGGCGTCGGAATGGCGTCGGAATGAAGGTGGATAAAGCCGCTGTTCGGTGCTGCTCGATCGCCATCTCGAATGAATCGATAGCGCTGTGTAATAAGTGTTGACGACCTTCGTGGCGTGGGCCACAGTACCGGTTGAAAGTGGTGCTCGGCAGGTTGACCTGCTCGTGGCGACGAGAGGAAGCCGTTTCGAATTCCAGTAGTCTGGGCCAGGTCGGCTTTCCACATAGCCTCGCCGTGGGGCCAGACCTCCGGTCGGAAAAGTCGACCCAACGTTACGAGAGGCTCGATATGCACAACCCGGAAGGGCGCGGCACCTCGCCAGGTCCGGTGGCGCCGACGAGCGCGCGCCGCCTCGGGTCGGGAGCCGTGCGGTCGGGCGGAGACGTGGAAAGGATTCCGCTGTCGGCGGTGCARCACGCAATGCTGTTGCACAGTGGCAGCGCTCCCGGCGAGGGATTCTACGTTCTGCAGAAGTTGTTCACGTTGCGGGAGCAGCTGAATCTGGCGGTGTTCGAGCAGGCACTGCGGGACCTGTTCGACTGGCATCCGATGCTGCGGACCAGRCTTCTGCTGGACCATCCGGACGGTCCGAGCCAGGTGGTCAGCAGTGATGTCGATGTGTCCTTGCCCGCGCGGGACTGGAGGCAGTTGGACAGCGCAACTCGGCAACAGAGCCTGCGCGAATACCTCGACGATGACAAGCGCCGGTCCTTCGATTTCGCGGCCGGGCCCCCGATGCGGTTCGYGGTCTTCCGCATGGATAATCATGAATACGAGTTCGTCTGGACGACCCATCATGCACTGATGGACGGGCGCTCCCTTTTCATGGTGAGCGCGGAACTCTTCGAACGGTACGATCACCTGCTCGTCGGGCGCCGGGCCGAGCGTCCCCGTCCGCGCCCGTACCGGGACTACGTCGCCTGGCTGGCCGAGCAGGACCTTGTCGCAKCGGAGTCGTTCTGGCGTGCCGATCTGGCTGGTGTTACGGAGCCCACGCCATTCGTCGTCGACGTGGTCCGCGTCCCCGACCCCGGTGAGAACGTCCTGACGGCCGTGGAGACCGAGCTTTCGGAAGAGATGACCAGGGCACTGGAACTCCTGGTCCGTGAGCAACAGGTAACCGCTAATAACGTCGTGCAGGCGGCGTGGACGGTCCTCCTGCAACAGCTCAGTGGCCGCCATGACGTAGTATTCGGTACAACCCGGGCATGTCGCGGATTCCTGGACGGCGCCCAGGACATGCTTGGTCTCTTTCTCAATACGCTGCCATTCCGCGTCGTCGCCCCGAGCACGATGACCGTGATCGAGCTGCTGAAGCGGCTGCGACGGCATCAGCTGGCGCTGCGAGAGTTTGAGCACACCTCGCCGACCCGTATCCACACCTGGAGTGATATTCCGGCCTCGCTCCCGATGTTCGAGAGTCTGCTCATCTTTGAGAACTACCTGCCTGCTACCCGGCTGCGGTCGCTGGGGGGTTCCTGGCGGCACCGGGAATTCCGTCTGGAGGAGCAGACGAATTACCCGCTCACTCTCTATGCGAACCACGACCACCGCCTCATCCTCAGGATCGGTTATGACCGCCGCCGTTTCACCGACAAGACGGTAGAACGGATGGGATCCCAGGTTCGGCGGTTGTTGGAGGCGATGGTTGCCGCCCCGGAGGTCCCCCTCGGTGCGCTTCCGAAACTTGCCCCGGAGGAGCTGGCCGGCCGGCGGACGAAGGGACTGGCCGGGCCGGTCGGACCGGTTGAGCCGGTTGAGCCGGGGGAGCCGGCTGGAGTTGTCGAGCACGAGACCGACTGGGTACGGCGCCTGATGTCCGTCGAGYCGCTCGACCTCCCGCGCCGTAATCCGGTCGCGGATCCGCCGCACCGGTACCGGGATATCCGATTCCCCGTCCCCGCTGATCTCGCCGGCGTGGAGGAGAAGATGGCCGCACGGGATGGTGACGGCCGGGGGCGCGATAGGTCCGAATGGTTGCTCACGGTGCTGCTGGCCTTCCTGGTTCGATTCAGCGGTGCGGACGGTCCGGACGTCGACCTGTCGTGGGAAGCCGAATCCGACGCCTCGGGCGGGGATGGCATACCGCTTGCCCGCCATCGGCCGTTCCGGGTGCCCTCGCTCAACGAGAGCCGGGGTTTCCTGGAGTTCCGCCGTGAGGTGGCCAGGCAGCTCCGCCTGTTCAGCGGGCGTAGCGGCCACCCCCGCGACCTAGGGGTTCGTCACGCGGAGCTACGTGCGTGCGCGCCATGGGCCGAGCGCGGCATGCCGGTCGCCGTCGAGCTGGTTGACAATCTCGATGTCGCTGCCGAGCCGCGGTCCGCGACCGTGCTGTTCGCGCAGATCCCGCGAGACGGTGAGGGATGCCGCTGGCTCATCGCCGAGAACGTCCTGCAAACTGGTGCGGCCGACACGATGCGCTCCATGTTCGTCGCGTTCCTCGAGGCCCTCACGGGCTCCGCGACGGCCGATCTGACCCAGCTCCCGCTATTGTCGCCCGAGGACACGCAACGTGTGCTTGTCACCTGGAACGACACGGACGCCGACTACCCGCGCGACCTGTGCGCGCATCAGTTGTTCATACGGCAGGCACGTAGCCGTCCCGAGGCACCCGCCGTCGTCTGCTCTGATCGCAGTCTCTCGTACGGCGAACTTGATCGACGGTCGACGCGCCTCGCCGCGTTCCTCGGTCGCCACGGCATCGGTCCCGGCAGCCTTGTCGGCATCTACCTCGAGCGGTCGGAAGAAATTGTTGTCGCTGTACTCGGCGTGATGAAATCCGGAGCGGCCTTTGTGCCGTTGSATCCGGTGTATCCACCCGACCGCATCACTCAGATGCTCACCAGTTCGGGGTCGACACTGCTGCTCACCCGGACGAGTTTGGAGCCCGATGTCCGGGACTGCCCGGCGACCGTCGTCACGCTCGATCAGTACTGGGATGTGATCGCGACAGCCGGGGGCGGTCCGGGCGAGGAACATGACGAGGAATCTGACGAGGAAAAATATGACCGAGGGTCACCGGAGGGTCGTGCTTATGTAATCTACACGTCGGGGTCGACCGGCCGGCCCAAGGGGGTGGATGTCGGCCACYGGGCCCTGACGAACCTTCTGTGCTCGATGGCGCGGACTCCAGGATTTACCGAGTACGACCGCCTGCTGGCGGTGACCACGGTCTGCTTTGACATCGCCTACCTCGAGCTTCTCCTGCCGCTGGTGACAGGCGGGCAGGTCGAGGTGGTACCCGCCGATGTCGCCAGTGACGGGTTCGAACTGCGGAGACGGATCGAGCGGAGCCGCCCGACGGTCATGCAGGCGACCCCGGCGACCTGGCGGATGCTGATCGCCGCGGCCTGGGAGGGTGACCGTGGCCTGACGGCCCTGTGCGGAGGCGAACAGCTGCCTCGCGACCTCGCTGACGGCCTTCTCGCGCGGGTTGCGAAGGTGTGGAACCTCTACGGCCCGACCGAGACGACGATCTGGTCCTCGGTCGACCGCGTGGAGCCGGGTCGGCAGGTTACGATCGGGCGACCGATCGCCAATACCCGGTTTTACGTCCTCGACAGATGGCTTCAGCCGGTGCCGCCCGGGGTACCCGGCGAGCTGTACATCGGTGGGGACGGGGTGGCCGCGGGCTATCTCGGCGAGCCGGAGCTCACCCGGGAAAGGTTCGTCCGAGACCCGTTCGGACCGGACGAGTCCGCCGTCATGTACCGGACCGGGGACATCGTGCGCCACTTGCCCGACGGCCGGATTGACTACCTCCACAGGGTCGACAACCAGGTCAAGCTGCACGGATATCGCATCGAACCCGGTGAGATCGAAGAAGCTCTGCGCCGGCATGACGGCATCGCTGAGGCGGTGGTCTGCMCACGCGACATCGCCCCCGGTAACCGCCAGCTGGTGGCCTACCTCGTCTCGGCCGAATCCGGCCTCGGCGCGCGGCCGGAGGAACTCCGGCGGTACCTACGTACCCGACTACCTCCCTACATGATCCCGGCTGCGTTCGTGACCGTGACACGTCTGCCGYTGACAGCCAACGGCAAGATCGATCGTCGGTCCCTACCGGGGCCGCCTGAGGTTCTCCCGCCCGCAGGCGGAGAGCGGGTCCTGCCCCGTAGCGAGCTCGAGGCGGCAGTCGCCAGCATCTGGCGGGGTGTCCTGGGGGTGCCGGAGGTCGGAATCGACGAGAACTTCTTCGACGCCGGCGGTAACTCGTTGCTGCTCATGCAGGTTCTGATCCGGCTTCAGGCGGAGCTGTCCGAGTCGCTTACGCGGGTCGACATGTTCGCCTATCCGACTGTCCGGGGACTGGCGGCATACTTGTCCACCGCTGCGCCACGCCGGTCCGGTGACGCCGGATCCGGCGCGCCACACCCTCCCGGACGAGCTGGGGCACCCGAAGAATCCGGGGGGCGTTCCCGGTCAGCACTCGCGGGCCTCAGGCGCAGACGTGGTGGTCTCARCTCCCGCCAGCCACCCGGCGCATGAGGCACCCGGCGCATGAGGCGGGCCCGTCGGCGACGCGTTCGAAAACTCGGCTGGGAAGGTGAGGAATGGTCCGCTGCAAGATCTGTTCACTGAACGCTGGTCATCCGGGAATATCACTTGACAATGATGGCGTGTGCAACYTGTGTAGCCTCGACGTCGCGGTCGAGATGTTCGARAACTTCACCTACGTGTCCAGAACCTACGAGGAGTTCGCGAACAGCGGGCCGAACGAGCGTGGTCCCTACGACTGCCTGCTGATGTACAGCGGTGGCAAGGACAGCACGTACATGCTGGACAAGTTCGTGAACGAGTACCATAAAAGAGTCGTCTCCTACACCTTCGAAATTCCCTTCGAGAGCAGCCATGCCGCAGCGAACATGCGGCTTGCCCAGGAGAGGATCCCGGCCACCTTCGTCACCGACCGGTCCGACAAGATAAAGGACATGATGAGGGAGGTGTTCAACCGACCGGTCCCGGAGCGGCCGGGTAAGTACCTGGACGAGAAACTTCCCTGTGTCTCGTGCCGGTCATTCTTTGTCATCCGGGCAATCCTGCACGCGTGGCGGAACAACATCCCCTACATCATCCTGTGCGCGGACCCGCAACAGACGCTCACGATGGAGTCGAACGTCCGGAAGATCGTTAAGAACTTCTACCAGATCTTCGGCCGGGACCGGACCGGCGAGTTCTTCTCGGGCGGGCTGGAGGAACTACTGTTCGCCGACGAGCGTGAGCTGCCGAAGATTGTCTTTCCCTTCGTCGCCCTACGCGACGAATACGACCCCGACCGGATCGTCGCGGAGCTGAAGGCGAAAGGAATTTACGAATCCTCGCCATTCGAGACCCACTGCACGCTTTTTCCGCTACTCAACTACTACTCGTTCAGGAATTGGGGCTGTATGTTCTACAAGCTGAACGCGTCGAGTTATGTGCGGGCGGTCAACCGAAACAAGGACTACGACCGGTCCACCTACAGTGTCAAGTTCCCCCGATCGGTCGATGTGGCCGAGGTCGAGGACCGACTCAGGGCGATCGTGTTCGAGATCGCGGCAGGGGAGGGGGACCCCGGCGCGCACGAGGAGGCCCTCGTCGAGGTGTTCAAGCAGCTTGATGCCGGCGAGGACGCCGCCCGGTATGTCGCCCGTAGTTTCCTCGACCTGCGTACCGTGGCCGCGGACATGGGCATCCGACTCGACTGAGAGTCTGCGCTGAAGGGGGAGACGATGGAACGACCAGAYGACGTCCGGGATTCCGACATCGCTATTATCGGGATGGCGTGCCGTTTTCCCGGGGCCRATACCGTCGAGGAATTCTGGCAGAATCTGTGTGACGGGCGTGAGACCACCACCTTCTTCACCGAGGCCGAACTGCTGGCAGCCGGCGTCGGCCCCGCACTCGTGGYGGACCCGCGCTATGTGCGGGCCGGGCAGATACTGGCCGACATCGAGATGTTCGACGCCGAGGTCTTCGGGATCACGAGCGAGGAGGCGGAGCTCCTGGACCCACAGCAACGGCACTTCCTCGAATGCGCGCTCACGGCGCTTGAGAACGCCGGTTACAACCCGGACACCTGCCCCGGACCGATCGGTATCTATGCCGGCGCCGGGCTGAACACCTACCTTCTACGCAACCTCTCCGGCCGTTTCCGCCACGGGTCGACGCTGGAACGTTACCGGCTGATGATAGGCAACGACAAGGACTTCCTGGCGACGCGCGTGGCCTACAAGCTGAACCTGCGGGGCCCGGCGGTGAACGTGAACACCGCCTGCTCCACTTCGCTGGTGGCCGTCAATCTGGCCTGCCTGAGCCTGCTGGGCGGAGAGTGCGATCTTGCGTTGGCCGGAGCGGCCCATATCAAGGTGCCACAGGCCGAGGGCTACCTTTTCCAGGAGGGAATGATCCTGTCGCCKGACGGCCGGTGCCGGGCTTTCGACGCCCGAGCGCAGGGCACGATCCTCGGCAGCGGTGTCGGCATCGTGGTCCTGAAGCGGTTGGCCGACGCGCTCGCCGACGGCGACTGGATTCACGCGGTCATCAAGGGAAGCGCGGTCAACAACGACGGCGGCGCGAAGACCGGCTACACGGCTCCCAGCGTGCAGGGCCAGGCCGCCGTGATCGCCGAGGCTCAGGCTCTTGCCGGTTGCGCCGCCGAGACGATCACCTATGTCGAGGCCCACGGTACCGGCACCCCGCTCGGGGACCCGGTCGAGCTCGCCGCCCTGACCGACGTGTTCCTGCGGCAGGACGTGTTCCTGCGGCAGACAGGGGCAGGCGCCCGGTGCGCCATCGGTTCGGTCAAGACCAACATCGGCCACCTGGACGCGGCCTCCGGGATCGCCGGACTGATCAAAACCTCGCTGATGCTRCGACACCGGCGGATCGTGCCGAGCCTGCACTTCGAAAAACCCAATCCCGACATCGACTTCGACRCCAATCCCTTCCGCGTCGCCACGGAGTCCCAGGAGTGGCCGGCATCGGGCACAGCCCCGCGACGTGCCGGCGTGAGCTCGTTCGGCATTGGCGGCACGAACGCCCATGTGATTCTTGAGGAGCCGCCGCCCCRCGAACGCGAGCCCGGGGTGCCGCCTTCGGACGGCTGGCAGTTGCTGATGATCTCTGCCGRCTCGGTCGCGGCGCTCGAGGAGGCAACGGAGAATCTGGCGCGTCATCTGCGCGTGCACCGCGAGACGCTCGACCTCGCCGACGTGGCGTACACGCTCGCGGTGGGACGCCGGGCACGTGCGTACCGACGGGCGCTGGTGTGCCGGGACGTCCACGACGCCGCACTGACGCTCGYGCTCGGGGAGCCCGACCGCGTGTCCACCGGGCAGGTTGCCGACGGCGAGGCCGACGTAGTCTTCGTTTTCGCGCACCGTCTTATGGAGAACGGCGACGACACCCCTCTCGCCGGCCTGTACCGCGACGCCGCCGTATACCGCGACGTCGCTGTGTTCCGCGACGCGGTCGACCGGTGCGCGGTGGCCCTCAAGACTCTCGGGGTGAGGCCGCGGACACCCGACCCGGCGTCGTTGTTGCGTGCGCGGCATGGCGACGCCGTCGCCGCCTTCGTCGGGCAGTACGCTCTCGCCGAGCTCTGGACGGCATGTGGTGTGCGTCCGAGCGCGCTGGTGGGGTTCGGCTCGGGCGATCTGGTCGCCGCCTGCCTCGCCGGGATCTTCCCCCTCGAGTCCGCGCTCGGGCTGGCCTGGGCGCAGGCGCACGGCGAGCCGGCCGGCAACCTCACGCCAGCGGCCCCCCGGTACCCCGTGTGGTCCGCGGCAGTCAACGGTTGGCTGGACGTGGGTGCGCCGGTGCCGTCGGCGGGCTGGGTCGGGCCGCGTGACGAGACTCCCGACGCCGAGGAACGTCTCGCCCTCCTGCTCGACGGTCGGCGCGAGACATCATCCGGGCGGAAGGTTGTGCCATTGGAGATGGACCCGCGCGGCACCCGTCCCGACGCTGGCACCCGTCCCGACGACGACGCCCGACACGTGTGGCTGGCGACCGCGGGGCGCCTGTGGACAAGCGGCGTCAGCCTCGACTGGTCGGCGTTGCATGCTGGCCAGGGACATCGGCGCGTGCCCCTGCCGACCTACCCGTTCCAGCGCAGGCGCTACTGGGTCGAGGCGGACGAGCACGCGTTTCCGGCGACTGCCGGAGGAACCGATGCCGGCCCCGCGCCGGCGGAGGGGACGCTGCGCGACCGAGTGGAGACGGCACGGGACGCCGAGAGACCCGCACTTGTCATCGATTTCATCCAACATCAGGTCGCGGAAATGCTCGGACTGGACGATGCGGCACAGGTGGACCCGGATCAGAACCTCTTCACGCTGGGGCTGGACTCGCTGAATCTGATCGAGATCGCGGCACGGCTGGGTGCCGAGCTGGAGCAGGACGTCCGGGCCTCGGTCTTCACCGATCATCCGACTATCCGCGCCTACGTGGAAAAGCTGGCGGCATCGCAGGACCTGCCCGGCACCGGCCCAGGCACCCTGACGGGGTAGCCGGCGGTCCGTGGCGCGGATGCCTCCGGGACAGGCCGCCGGTGTCGTTCGACGTGTCGTGTCTCGGCATCCCGCGAGCCAACCCRCACCCGCAAGGGTGGCTCATCTGCTGGGTGGGAAGGTCGATGGTAACGGCTTGGGCGGGGCGACGATAGCCGGCTACGGGCGAGGCGGCCCTGGTGGAGGTTGCCGCGCATCCGGTGGACGCCGTTCTGCTCGACCTGATGTTGCCGGGTATGGATGGTTTGGAGGTGTGCCGTCGCCTGCGTACCTCAGGGGACCTGCCGGGCCTGGTGAGYCGCGGGCGCTGACCGTCGGCCCCCTGGAGATCCGTTGCGCGGAGGGGGTGGTMCTTCGGGACGGCCGCGACGYGCGCCTCACCTGTGGGTCAGCCGGGCAGCTGACGGGCATCTCCTGGCCATGCTGTCCGCGCGGCAACAAGGCATGTGGCGGTCCCGCGCGCGCCGGCTGTGGACCAGCTTCTGGACGATTCCGGCCCTGTGTACCGCCTTGGCGGTTGGTCTTGCCGTTTCGGTTCCCTGGCTGGATGAGCGGGGGCTGTCCGCCGCGCTGCCGTTCCTGTTCAGCGGCGGGCCGGACGGTGCACGATCCGTGTTGTCCGCGGTCGCCTCCTCCATGATCTCGTTTACCGCGCTGGTGTTCTCGATCACGATCGTGACGCTGCAGCTGACCAGTGGCCAGTTCTCGCCTCGGGTGCTGCGGACCTTCCTTCAGGATCGCCTCACCCAACTGGCACTGGGTGTCTTCGTTGCGACTTTCGTCTATGYGCTGGCGGTCCTGCGCTCGGTCCGCGGCGCGGACACGGCCCGGTCGTTTGTGCCGCGGACGGCTGTCACTCTGTCGGTTCTGCTGGTACTCATCAGCGTTGTGCTCTTCATCGCTTATATCCACCACGTGACCAATGCGGTCCGGGTGTCGCAGATCTTGGCCTCGATCGGCACGCAGACCCGCCGATGCATCGCTCGCCGCTTCGATGGCGTCGGCTCCGTATCCTCGGTACCTCTGCCGACGGYCGCGCGCAGCCCAAGATATAAGATCATAAGCGCCCCGCGGAACGGTATTATCGCCGTGGTGCGAGACCGACCGGTGGTTCGGGCTGCCTCGCAGGCTAATTGTCTGGTTGTGCTCGTGCCAAAGATCGGTGATTTCGTTGCTGCCGGGATGCCGCTGTTCACCGTGCACGATGGCCCCGCCGACGGCCTCCGCGGAGACCTCGACCGGCAGGCCGTGATTGACGCGGTGGATATCGAGATCGAGCGGAGCATGGAGCAGGACATTGCGTTCGGCTTCCGGCAGCTGGCCGATATCGCGGAACGCGCCCTGTCACCAGCCATGAACGACCATACGACCGCGGTGGCGGCGGTCGATCAGGTGCATGATCTGCTACGCCGGCTTGTCACGCGGCACCTGACGCCCCGGGCCCATACTGACCGGGACGGCCAGCCGCGGCTCGTGGTGCCGGAACCCGATCTCGAGGACTACCTGCGGATCGGCGTGGACGACATTAGCCKGTGGGCGCAGGACTCCCCACGGGTGCTCTCCCGGCTGCGCCTCATGCTGCGCGACGTGTACGAGCAGGCTCGGCCTGAGCACCGGGCGCGCATCGCTTGCCGCGTCACCCGCTTGGAGCGCCGCCTCGCCGCCAGGAAAGGCTGACCGGGACGGCTAGATGTCCCGTTGCATCCCCTCCCGTGACTGCCCAGACGTCACCTTCTCACCRCCGGWGAACGTCGCCGATGGGTGTGCTGATGGATGAGGTGTGCGATCGGGGATGCTTGGCGGTTGCCGCGGTCAGTGGTGGCGGTCCTCGTACTGCGCGGCTGTGGTGACGTCTCGGGGATAGGTGCGTAGCGCCCGGAGACCGACGAGGCCGGCGGCCACCATGGGAGCCATCATGATCAGGAAGGTGAGTTGCAGGCCCCGGCGGGGCGGGGGCGCGAGCTCGTCCGGAGGGGCCGGGATACAGCCAGCCGCGGGAACGGCGCCGAATGCCCGCGACCGATGCCTTCTTCCTCGAGGTGGAAGGCCCCCGCAGCCCGCAGCAGGTCGGGGGCGTCGCGGTTCTGAGACTCCTCCCCGGCAGCTCCTCGCCCACGCTCGCCGACATCCGCGCCCATGTCGCTCGGCGCCTGGCGGATATTCCCCCGATGTTGCGACGAGTCGTGTCGCCGGGGCCGTTGTCCGGCTACAGATGGGAACTGGCCCGGAGTATCGACCTGTCCTGGCATGTCCGCGAGGTGACCCGGCAGCCCGGAGCCGTGCGGCCGGATTCGCTGTCCGCCTCGCCCGCGCCCGCGCGATGGGCGGCCGTGACCACCGGCATGGTGCGGCTCGGGCTGGACGGAGCCGCGCCCCCCTTCCCCTGGTCTGGGCGATCGGGACCGGCTCGCCGGGTGCGGATGGTGCGGCTGCGACTGCCCGAGGTTCGGGCAGTCGCGCGGGCCGCGAACGCCCGCGTGACCGACGTCCTGCTCGCCATGGTGGCACAGGCTGGCCCAGCTGCTGGCCGAGCAGGGCCAGCCGTGCGGTGCGGCGGTCCGTGCCATCACGCCGATCTCTCTGCGCACGACAGGCACCGCCATCGGCGACGACCTGGGTAACGCGACCACGGCGGTGCAGCTTGACCTGCCGCTCGACCCGATGCCAGTGTCCTGGCGGTTGCGGGCGATTACCGCCGGTGGCCGGCGGGCGCGGCGCCCGGGGCGGATCCTCGCGGCCGGCGCGGCCCTGCGGGTGATAGGTGCCCTGCCGGCGCCGCTGCGCGGACCCGCGGCTCGCAGCGTCTATCAGGGTCGGCATATTGGAATGATCGTATCGAACCTTCCAGGCGCGGCGGGCCCGCGGGAGTTCGTCGGCCTGCCACTGCTCGACACCTACCCGCTGGTCCCCCCTCGCCGAAGGCGTGCCGCTTGCGGTGGGGGCACTCGGCTGGCAGGACGAACTCTGCCTCTCGGTGACGACGGATCCCAGCCTTGTGCCGCCGACGGCGGACCTGGCCGGGCGRCTGTCCGCCGGGCTGGACCAGCTGCGTCGCGAGGTGAGCGCCCCGGCGCGCGCCCCTGGGACGGGGTCCGCCTCGGCCGGCTACCAGGGGCGCCCAATCTCGATCGAGTGGGCTGGCCGCGGCTGGCGTCGCCCGGGCGATGCCGGTGACCCGTAAGGACGGCGTGTAGCCGGGAGCGGCCGTGGGTGGGGGCGGATGGTTGGCCGGTCGCCGGTGCGGGAATGGCCGAGGCGGTGGCCTGTCGAGTGCCTGACGGAGAGTGCCTGACGGAGAGTCGGTGCGGGACGCTCGCAGGAGAGGGGTGGGTATGCGCGACTTCCCGATCGACCTGGGGATCAGGCCTGGCGCGGGAATGGGCGCGGGGCGRCCGATATGACCGCGGTCCGGCTTCCTGACCCGGTACGGCGGGTCCGGGCGATGCGTTCTGGTGGTGTGAGCGCGGCGGCGTTGGAGCGGGATCTGGCGGCGCGGGTGGATGGTGAGGTGCGGTTCGACGCCGGCACCCGGGGGGCGTATTCGACGGACGCGTCCAATTTCCGGCAGGTGCCGATCGGGGTKGTGGTACCGAGGTCGGTGGAGGCGGTTGCCGAGGCGGTCGCGGTGTGCCGGGAGCATGACGCGCCGGTGCTGTCGCGGGGTGGGGGGACGAGCCTGGCGGGGGAGTCGACGAACGCGGCGGTGATGATTGACTGGTCGAAGTACTGCACCGGGCTGTTGTCGGTGGATCCGGATGGCCGGCGGTGCGTGGTGGAGCCGGGCGTTGTACTGGACCATCTCAACGACCTGCTGTCGCCGCATGGGCTGCGGTTCGGGCCGGAGCCGGCCACGCACAACCACTGCACCCTCGGCGGGATGATCGGGAACAACTCGTGCGGGTCGACGGCACAGCGGGCCGGCAAGGTGGTGGACAACATCGCCCGCCTGGAGGTGCTGCTGTATGACGGGACCCGGATGTGGGTGGGGGAGACATCCGACGATGAGTATGTCGAGACCGTGCGTGCGGGAGGCCGTCGGGCGCAGGTGTACCGGCAGGTGCGGGAGCTGCGGGACCACTATCTGGCCGAGATCCGGCGGTGCTATCCGGAGGTGCCGCGGCGGGTGTCCGGCTACAACCTGGACAGCCTGCTGCCAGAAAAGCACTTCCATGTCGCGCGGGCCTTGGTCGGCAGCGAGTCGACGTTGGTCACGGTGCTGCGGGCCGAGCTGGAACTGGTGCCGGTGGTGCCGGCACAGTCGCTGGTCGTGCTCGGCTACCCGGACATCGCCGCGGCCGGGGACGCGGTACGGCGGGTGCTGCCGCACGACCCGATCGCGTTGGAGGGCCTGGACGACAGGCTGATCCACTTCGAGCGGGAGAAGCACCTGTACCCGGAGGCGTTGGCGCTGCTGCCCGAGGGATCGGCCGGCTGGCTGCTCGTGCAGTTCGGCGGCCAGACAACCGAGGAGGCCGACCGCAAGGCCCGGGCGATGCTGGACGACCTGTGCTCCTCGCCGCATCCGCCGGTGGCGTCGTTCTTCGACGACCCGGCCCGGGAGGCCGAGCTGTGGGAGGTGCGGGAGGCGGGACTGGGCGCGACTACCCGGGTGCCGGGCCTGCCGGATACCTGGCCCGGGTTCGAGGACAGCGCGGTCAGCCCGGACCGGCTCGGCGACTACCTGCGCGACCTACGCAAGCTGTACGGCGAGTTCGGGTTCTCCGAGGCGTCGCTCTACGGCCATTTCGGGCAGGGCTGCGTGCACAGCCGGATCCCGTTCGACCTGGTCACCGCCTCTGGGGTGGGCAGCTATCGGGAGTTCTTGGAACGGGCCGCGGACCTGGTCGCCTCCTATGGTGGGTCGCTGTCCGGGGAGCACGGCGACGGCCAGCAGCGCGGCGAGCTGCTGCCGAAGATGTTCGGCGCGGACATCGTCCGCGCGTTCGGTCAGTTCAAGGCGATTTTCGATCCGGGGAACCGGATGAACCCCGGCAAGGTCGTGGCTCCCTATCCGATTGACGACAAACTGCGGCTGGGCGCGGACTGGGAACCCGCCGAGACGGAGACCTTCTTCCGCTACCCACATGACGGGGGCAGTTTCAGCCGGGCGGTGCTGCGCTGCGTCGGGGTCGGCCGCTGCCGCCGCGAGGGCGGCGGTGTGATGTGCCCGTCCTACATGGTCACCCGGGAGGAGGAGCATTCGACTCGGGGCCGAGCCCGGCTGCTGTTCGAGATGCTGGCGGGCCACCCGGACTCGCCGATCCGCGACGGCTGGCGCTCGACAGCGGTGCGCGACGCGCTCGACCTGTGCCTGGCCTGCAAGGGCTGCAAGAGCGACTGCCCGGTGAACGTGGACATGGCCACCTACAAGGCCGAGTTTCTGGCCCACCACTATGCGGGGCGCATCCGGCCRCTGGCTCATTACTCGATGGGATGGCTGCCGCTGGYCGCCAGGCTCGCTTCCCTGGCGCCCCGGACGGTGAACGCGCTCGCGACCGCGCCCGGGCTCACCGACCTGGTGAAGCTCGCCGGCGGGGTGGCCCGGGCACGGGCCATCCCGCCGTTCGCGTCCGAGTCCCTGCAGGCCTGGTACGCCCGGYGCGGGCCGCGAGGATCCGGCCGGCGGGGCGAGGTGGTGCTCTGGCCGGACACCTTTACCAACCGCTTCCACCCGCACATCGGGCAGGCGGYGATCGAGGTGTTGGAGGACGCCGGCTGGCGGGTCGTGACGCCCGGCGGGACGGTGTGCTGCGGCCTGACCTGGATCTCCACGGGCCAGCTGGCCACCGCGCAGCGGGTGCTGCGGCGCACGACCCGGCTGCTGCATCCGTACCTGCGGGCCGGGACGCCGATCGTCGGGCTCGAACCGAGCTGTACGGCGGTCTTCCGCTCAGACGCCGAGGAACTGTTCCCGCGCGACCCCGACGTCTCCCGGCTGCGCCAGCAGACCCTGACCTTCGCCGAGCTGCTGTACGACCGAACGCCCGGCTGGCAACCTCCGTCGCTGGGCCGGCCCGCGATGGTCCAGACCCACTGCCACCAGCACGCGGTGCTGGGTTTCAACGCGGACACCGCGCTGATGCGCGAGATGGGGATGGACCCGCGGGTGCTGGACTCGGGCTGCTGCGGACTCGCGGGCAACTTCGGCTTCGAGCGGGGCCACTACGACGTGTCACAGGCCTGCGGGGAGCGGGTGCTGTTTCCCGCCCTGCGCGACGCGCCCGACGGCGCCTTGGTCTTGGCGGACGGCTTCAGCTGCCGCACACAGATCGAGCAGGGCGAGGCCGGTGGGCGGCAGGCCGTCCATCTCGCCGAAGTGGTGGCCATGGCCCGGTTCGGCGACGTGCCGGCAGCCCGGCCGGAGCAGGCTGTCGAGCGGCCCTCGTCGCCACGGGCCGCGTCGCTGGCGGTATTGCCCGGTCTCGGCGTTGCCGCGGCGGCCGCAGGCGGCCTGGCCGCCCGCGCCGCGGGACAGCGGATCCGTGACCACTGAATATCCCGGCACTGGACGTATCGCGGCACTGGACGGAGGGATGATGCGGAGATCAGCTGACCAGCCGGGCGGCCGGCGCGGAGTGGTGGTGGTCACCGGGGGTTCGGCGGGGCTCGGTCGGGCGATCGTCCGGCAGTTCGCGCGCCGCGGCTACGACGTGGGTGTCCTGGCCCGTGGCGAGGATGGTCTGGCCGGTGCGGTAGCGGACGTGGCGGCGGCGGGYCGGCGCGGCCTCGCGCTGCCCGCGGACGTCGCCGACGCCGCGGGCGTGCAGGAGGCCGCCGAGCGGGCGCGCGCGGAGCTGGGGCCGGTCGACGTCTGGGTCAACAACGCGATGGCCAGCGTCTTCGCTCCCTTTCCCCAGATCACCCCGGAGGAGTTCGAACGCGCCACAGTCACCACCTACCTGGGCCATGTCAACGGAACCCGTGCGGCGCTGCGGCACATGATGGCACGTGACCACGGGGTGATCATCCAGGTGGGTTCCGCCCTCGCCTTCCGCGGTATCCCGTTGCAGTCGGCCTACTGCGGCGCCAAGCACGCCATCGTCGGCTTCACCGAGTCGGTGCTGACCGAACTGCTGCACGACGGCAGCAACGTGCGGGTTGTGATGGTACACATGCCCGCGCTCAACACCGTCCAGTTCAACTGGGTGTGCTCCCGGCTGCGTCACCACCCGCGGCCCGTCCCGCCGATCTACCAGCCCGAGGTGGGCGCGCGTGCGGTGGTCCACGCGGCCGAGCACCCACGGCGCAGCATGTGGGTCGGCGTCTCCACCGTCGCCACCATCCTTGGCAACCGGATCGCGCCCGCCCTGCTGGACCGCTACCTCGCCCGCACCGGCTACGCCAGCCAGCAGGCACCCGACGACCACAACCCGATGCTCGGCGAGAACATCTTCTACCCGGTGCCCGGCGACCACGGCGCGCACGGCGATTTCGACGACCGCRCCCACGCCCACAGCCCGGAACTCTGGCTCAGCCAGCACCGCCGCGGGGTGCTCGCCGCCGTGGTCACCGCGGCCGGCATGGGAGTCGGGGCCGRCATGGGAGTCGGGGCCGACCGGATGCCCCGGCACCGGTAGGGGGCCGGCGACGGGCGCGCCGGGCCAGCCTGTTGATCTTTCGGTTGCCTGACGAATCCCAGCGGTAGGGGAGAACGTCCGCCCAGGTGGGAACGCTTACCTTGGCGGCCCGTGCAGATCGGCCGCCGTAGGTGGCACCAAGATTGCCAAAAAAGTCAGTCAGGAGGGAACACTCACTCATGGGCGCATTCGAAGAGGCGAAAGGCAAGATCAAGAAAGCGGCAGCCGATGTGACCGGCAGCGAAGGGCTGCGGCAGGAGGGGCAGCAGCAGGAGGAGAAGGGCCGGGAGCAGCGCGAGGCGGAAGAGGCCCGGGCTCAGGCTCAGGCCCACGAGAGGGAAGCCGAAGGCCACGAGCAGCGGGAGCGGTCCGAACAGGGGACCTGACCACGGTACGGATCGTGGCAACCGAGGCGGTGTCCCGCGGCCTGGAACCAGCCGCGGGACCAACAATGTGCGGGACCAACAATGTGGCGGATCGGTCGGACCGGGTKGGCGGCGCTCAGGGCCATGCGGACCGGGTGGGGGATCCTGCTGGTGGCGCAGCCCGGGCTGGTTCTGCGGGCCGCGGGCGGCCACTCCTCCAGCCGCGCCCGGCCGGCAGCCGTGCGGGTGCTGGGAGCCCGCCATCTCGTCCAGAGCCTGCTACCGCCGGGCCGGCTTGGCGTCGCTGCGGACTGCCTGCATGCCGCGAGCATGCTCGCTTTCGCCGCGGCCGTTCCCGGGCACCGCCGGCTGGCCTTGGCCGACTCCGTGGTGGCGTCGGCGTTCGCGGCGTCAGCGTTCGCGGCCGAGCAGCCAACCCTGCAGGAGGTCTCCGCGGCGAGGGGACGGGCCGCGCGGGGTGCGGGCGACGGCCCCGGCCAGACCGAGGGCGCAGCCGCCCAGCATCGGCGCTGCCGCCAGCCATAGCCAGCCTGTCCGGATCTGGCTGATCAGACTGGCCTGCAAGTCTCGCAGTACCGCCTGGGCGCTCGCCGGCAGAGCCGGCACCGCCCTGGTGACTCGGTCCCGCCGAAGGCTGGTGCGGCTGCCGCCGGTGCCTTGAGGTGACCGGCGGGTCGCGGGGGCCGAGGTTGTCTCCTGGCTTCGCCAGCCAAGGTGAACGTTCGGAGGAGGATTTCGTGCCGGAGGGCCGCCCAGCCCCGCGAGCCTGGCGGATCTTCCGTGGCCACGGAAGCCAACCTCGCCCACCCCGTCCCGGGGCAGCAGCCTGGGCGACCGGGTAGGCGTGGCGGGCCGCGGTTTCGGGGAGACAGCAGGCATGCCAGCGGTTGAGAGCGTGGAGGTCGCCGCCTACCTGGTGCCGACCGAGCAGCCCGAGTCGGACGGGACGCTGGAGTGGGGTTCCGTCACCCTGGTGGTGGTGACGGTCCRGACCGGCGGCCAGGCCGGTCTGGGCTACACCTACTGCCATCTCGCTGCCGCGGATGTCGTCGCGGGAAAGTTGGCGGCGGTGGTGACTGGCCGGGACGCGTTGCGGGTCGGTGCCTGCTGGTCGGCGATGCAGGCGGCGGTGCGGAACATCGGCCGTCCCGGCATGGCCGCAGAGGCGATCTCGGCGGTGGACATAGCGCTGTGGGATCTCAAGGCGCGGCTGCTCGGTGTCCCGCTGGTGGTGGCGCTGGACGCGGTGCACGACCGGGTCCCGATCTACGGCAGTGGCGGCTTCACGTCCTATCCRGACAGCCAGCTCTGCGATCAGTTGTCGGGTTGGGCGGCGGCGGGTATCCCGCGGGTGAAGATGAAGGTCGGCCGGGACCCGGCGGAGGACCGGAAGCGGGTGGCTGTGGCCCGGCGGGCAGTCGGATCCGACGTCGAGCTCTATGTGGACGCGAACGGGGCGTACAGCCGCAAGCAGGCGTTGATGCTGGCGGAGATCTTCGCGGAGCAGGATGTGCGCTGGTTCGAGGAGCCGGTCAGCTCCGACGACCTGGAGGGGTTGCGGCTGCTGCGGGACCGCGGCCCGGCGGGGATGGACATCGCGGCCGGCGAGTACGGCTACACGTTGTCCGGTCTGGAACGGATGCTGGCCGCGGGTGCTGTCGACTGCCTGCAGGTGGACGTCACCCGCTGCGGCGGCATCAGCGGGTTCCTGCGGGCGGCGGCGCTGTGCGACGCGCGGGGGATCGACCTGTCCGCCCACTGTGCGCCGCAGGTCAGCGTGCACGCCTGCACCGCGGTGTGGCATCTGCGGCACCTCGAGTACTTCCACGACCACGTCCGGGTCGAACATCTGCTGTTCGACGGGGTCCTCGATGCGCGGCCGGACGGGACGCTGGTCCCGGATCGGTCGCGGTGCGGCCTGGGCCTGTCGGTGCGGCAGCGGGACGCCGAACGGTTCCGGGTCCGATGACCGCGGCGTACGGCGAGGCGGACCACAGCACCGGGCCGGACGGGTCGATGCGCTGGGCTGTGTGCGCCGGCCCCGCCCGCTGTGCGTTCGGGCTGTTCTGATGGGTATGGCAGGAGCTTCTGGCGGGTATGGCAGGAGCGTGAGCCGGTTGACCGGCTGGATCAGTGGGATCGTCGCCGCTGCCGCGATGCTGGTGGGCGCCACCGGCTGCGGTACTGGCGGCGGGCCCGGCTCGCCGACGGCGGACCGGGCCGCCGCCGCGGACAGAGCCGGGCTCGGCGCCGTTGCGGGCATCGTCTCCGACGTCGAGCCGTCCGTTGTCACCATCCTGGTCGGGAACGAGCTGGGCAGCGGCATCGTCTACCGCGCCGACGGTGTCATCGTCACCAACCAGCATGTGATTGCCCAGGCATCCGGTGGAAAGGCCGAGGTGGCCTTCGCCGACGGCCGCCGGGTGGCCGGTCGGGTACAGGCCGCCGATGAGATCAGCGACATCGCCGTGGTGAAGGTGAACCGGACCGGCCTACCCGCCGCGACGTTCCGTAAGGATCTGCCCCAGGTGGGCGAGTTGGCGGTGGCGATCGGCAGCCCGCTGGGATTCGAGAACAGCGTCACCGCCGGGATCATCTCCGGCGTGAACCGGAACCTGCCCGTATCCGGTCAGCAGGGTGGGCAGGGGCGGCCGCTGGTGGACCTTATCCAGACCGATGCGGCGATCTCGCCCGGTAACTCCGGCGGGGCGCTGCTGGACAGCCAGGGCCGGGTCGTGGGCATCAACGAGGCCTACATCCCACCGTCGACCGGAGCCTCGTCGCTGGGCTTCGCGATACCGTCCGCGACCGCGGTTGACGCCGTTGAGCAGTTGCTGCGCACCGGGACCGTGAAGCACGCCTTCGTTGGCGTCCAGCTCGCCACCCTCACCTCGGCGATCGCTGAGCGGCTCGGACTGGACGTGCGTGCCGGGGCGCTCGTGCTGGCCGTCGTGCGCGGCGGGCCCGCGGGCAAGGCAGGTGTTCTACCCGGTGATGTCATCCGTAGCTTTAACGGCAAGTCGGTCGCCTCCGCCGGGGAGTTCTCCGCCAGGCTGCGCGAGGTATCCCCGGGTGACATGGTGACGCTAGGCGTCCACCGAGACGGCAGGGACCACACAGTGCAGGTCAGGGTGTCCGACCGGCCCGGCTGAGAGCTTCGCCGCCGATGCGGCGTCCCACCTCGGGGCTCGGCCCGGGGCTTCCGAGGATGCATCGACGCGCCGTCACGCGCCTGGGGACAGCGGGTTCGTGGACGAGATCTAGGTGAAGATTTCCGGGCCGGTGTCAGTGCCGGTGTCGAGTTGGCACCAGACCGTCTTGCCGGAGTGGGTAGGGCGGGTGCCCCACCGGGCAGCGAGTGCATCGACGAGGATCAGGCCACGACCGTGTTCTTCCTGCTCGTTGGGGTGGAGGACACGGGGGAGGTGACTGTCGCTGTCGGAGACCTCGATGTAGAGGGCCGTCGGGACGCTGCGGAGCACKAGTTCGCCGGGGACTCGGGAATAGCGGATCGCATTGGTGACGATCTCGCTCACCAGTAGTTCCGCGGTCTCGATGGTTTCGGGCTGCTGCCAGCGACGCAGCGCGGCGTTGACGGCGTGGCGAGCCTGTCCGACGGCCCTGAGGTCGAGGGTGAGAGGGATGGTAAGGGTGCGAGTGTTGATGGCCGCGGCGGCCCGGACGAGCAGGAGCGCCACGTCGTCGTCTCGATTGGCCTGATCGACCAGGCGCATCAGCCGGTCGGCGGTGGCGTCCGCGGTGCCGGCGTCCGCGAGAGCGTGCTGTAGCCGGCCGATTCCCTGGAAGATATCGATATCGCGTGACTCGACGAGGCCGTCGGTGTAGAGCGCGAGCGTCGCCCCGACGGGGAACGGGTAGCAGGTCTGGACGAAAACTTGCCCGCCGATACCGAGAAACGCGCCGCCCCCGCCGGTCAGGAGGCGGACCCGGCCATCGGGATCACGCAGGGCGGGAGGGGGGTGGCCGGCGTTGGCGAGGACTATCGTCGCGGTGGTGGGCTCAAAGATCGCGTAGACGCAGCTCGCCAAGGCACCGTCAGGCCCTGCCCCGATGGTCTGGGCAAGGTTGTCCAGGTGGGTGAGTACGTCGTCGGCGGGCAGATCGAGTGAGGCGAACGCCCGGCTGGCGGTGCGGAGTTGACCCATGACGGCGGCGGCGGTCACACCGCGGCCGGCCACGTCTCCGATGACGAGAGCTACCCGACCCGCCGAGAGCGGGATGAGGTCGAACCAGTCCCCGCCCACCTCGGCGTCGATCGGCGGACCCGGCTCGGCGCAGGGCGACCGGCCGGGAAGGGAGCCCGGCTCGTACCGCCAGGCGATGTCCATTCCGGCCACGGCCGGGATGTCGGGTGCAAGCAGGCTGCGCTGCAGCGTGACAGAAACCTCCCGCTCGCGAGCGTACGCGCGGGCATTGGCGATGGCGGCTGAGATACGTCCACCAAGGTTGGCGGCCATCTCGACGTCGTCGTCGGTGTAGGTACGCCCGGAAACGCCGACATGTACAACCATGACCCCATGAAAGTAGCGCCCCACCAGCAGGGGCACCGCGATCCCCCAACGCAGCAGCAGCCGCCGGAAGTAGTCGAGGAATCCAGGAGTCTGATATCCGCTGATCAACGATTCATCGTCGGCCGCGTGGTGAAACGGGCGACCCGACGCAAAGGCTTGGTAGATCGGAGAGTTTCGGTGGCAGTAAAGGATCTCTCCGGCGGCTGAGAACGGGATGTCGCAACTTTGCAGGGGCGGACCGGAAACGCGTGTTTTTATGGCGCGCCGCAATTCCAACAGCTCCGGTCGGGCGTCTGTGTCAAGGGGTTCGTCGAGCAGGTACACGCTGCAGGTGTCGGCGAATTCCGGTACCATAAAATCGGCTATACTCGCCAGTGTGGCGTCCAGTTCCAGGGATCGCCCGACGAGTGTGCTCGCCCGGGTGAGCAGCCGCAGTCGCCGCTCTGCTTCCGCATGCTTCCGCTCGGCACGGCGCTGATCCGTCACATCGACCAGCGTCACGCCAACCGCCGCGGGCACCCCCTCAYGGTCCCGGAGCGGAAAGTGCGAAAAGCGCCAGGTGCGTTCCTCCTGCGGGAAAGCCACGCTCCTGCCGATGATCTCCGTGTCTTCAACTGATTCACCGCTGGCCAGGACCCACCGGGCAAGCTTCCACACCCGCGGGTCCATATCCGGCAGCAGCTCGGGGATGGATGTTCCCGCCAGTTGCTCGGGAGACAGGCCGTATATTTCCCGAAAGGACCGGTTGCTCCGTCGCACCCGCAGATCCGGATCGATAATTACCATCGCCGTCGGACTGAAATCGATCAGTTGCGTGCCCAGTAGCGAATCGAAACCGGCATCCAGTGCGTAGTCCGACGAAACGTCCGACAAGGTTCTCCTCGGCTCAGACGTCATTAAATCACATCCCCCTGTGTGGAATGATCATCTCCTGGTCTAATACCCAGGAACTTAGGATCAAATCAGGCCTGGGACTACGGTGGGTGGCGGTCCCGCGGGTAGGTGCCAGAATTCGGTTGCGGATGGCGCTGGTCATGAGGCAGACCGCGATGCCGGACCGGCAAGCATGGGGCGGGTTGCGGTGGCGTTGATGTCGAGCAGGTGAACGACCGCGTCGGTGCTGAGCACGACGAGGGTGTTCGATCCGAGCAGGACAGGCTGGGTGGTGACGGGCGCCGCGACGTCGCCGACCAGCAGCGGACCAGCGGGGCTGTCCAGTTGCCAGATACTRCCATCGAGCAGCACGATCATCGGTCCGAGTGGGGTATGGACGGCAGTGGTGGGCGCGCCGGTACCAGTGGACCGGTAGGGACCGTAGGCGGGGCGCAGCCCGTGCAGGTGCTGGCGGTCGAGGATGCCGCCGTGATCCGGGTCGAGCCGGTGCGCGATGCCGTCGCCGGTGACGAGCACGATTGCCTCGTCGGTGACCAGGGGAGCGGCTGTGGAGAAGCGGCCGGTCAGGGTGGTGYGCCACCGAGTCTGGCCGGTGGAGAGGTTCAGCCRCTCGAGGGTGGGTCCGGCGGTACGGAGCAGCAGCGCATCGGTCCCGTCAATGGCGACCAGCGAGCTGGAGGGCGGTGGTGTGCCGGGCGGATCGGTCCAGGTGATGGTGCCGTCGCGCAGGTCCAGGGCGGTCAGGCCCGGGGTGGGGCCGCCGAGGGGCAGCACGGCCAAGCGGTCGGTGGCCAGACCGGTTCCGTAGGTGAGCAGGGTGTCGACCTGGCCGAGCTGGTCGCGGTGCCAGGCGATATCCCCGGTGTCGAGGTCCAGGCAGGTGACGCCGCCGACGTCACCGACGATCAGCCGGCCCGCCGCGGTGAGGATGGGGGTGGCTAGCAGCCGGCGTCGCTGCCGGTGTGGGAGGTGTCGGGTCCAATGGGGTGCGCCGGTGGCTGGGGCGAGCGCGGTGAGGGTGCCCGCATGGCTGCACGCCAGGATCTGGTCATGGCCGGCGAGAACGCCGGTGATGGGGTCGTCTGCGGCGCGCACCGTCCACAGCACGTCGACTCGGCTGTCGTTACTGCCGGTGTTGGAGGGGTGTAGGCGGGTCAGGTGTCCTGCGCCGTGGGTGTCGGTGCTCGGTGCGATGACGGTGCCGGCGATGGTCGCGAGGGTGCCCAGATGTTGATGGGCGCCGATCGAGTGGCTGGTGGTGCGGGGCGAGGCCGGGGCATCGGCGCGAGACGTGGTCGGTGACCGTGGCGGTTTCGGTAGCGCCGGGATCGTGTCGTGCCGTAGATCCATAGTTCTCAAGCCGGGGGTGAGGGTGATGAGGCGGAGCTGCGGTGGTGACCAGTCCAGTCCGCCGAAGCTGGCTGCGGGCGTGCTGAGCAGGTGACAGCCGCCGACGTTGCGCTGCGCGTCGGCATGCCAATGTCCCGACAGGACGGCGAGGAGGCTGTCGGGTGCGGCACTGTAGCGGATCAGTTCGAGTGTGTCGTGGTCGGGCTGGTCGTGGGTGAGCACGACGACTGGCAGCCCGGGGGTTCGGGTGGCGAGATCGGTGATYATGAAGCGTTGCTGATCGGTGTCATCGATCGCGCACCAGGCGCTGAACCAGTCCAGGGCGAGGAGGTGCACGCCGGCCAGGTCAGCTGACCACCAGCGCGGGCCCATGGCCTGCTCGTAGCGGGTGAGGGTAGCCGCGCCGAGAAACCCGCCACCGTGGGGGGTGTCGCTGGGGTGGGGTTGGTGGCGGTGGCCGTAATGGTCGTGGTTACCCGGCACGATCTCTACCGGCAGCGGCGCTGCGGCGAGGGAGTCGAGTACGCGCCTGAACTCTTCGGGTGTGCCGTGGTCGGTGAGGTCACCGGTGATCACGGCGAATGCCGCGCCGTGGTCGGCTGCGGTCCGCAGCGCGTGGTGCAGGCCGCTGGTGGTGTCCGTCTGGTCGCCGTAGCGGGCGGCGAGCTCGACCGCCTGGGACGGGTCGCCGTCGATCGCGCTGACATGCGTGTCCGTGATGTGCGCGAATCGCAGCTCCCCTGAGGGAGCCGAGGGTGGTTGTGGATCGCTGCCGGTGCGGCTTGGGTGCAGCTGAAACAGCACCGGCTCCCCCGCTGCCGGGTGCTGCCACCAGCGGCCCGTCCAGCCGTTGGGGCGCCGGGCCCAGACCGGGCGCCCCGGCACGGTGCGGAGGCTGAACGAGYCGTCGTCGCGAGTGAATGTCCAGGTCCGCCCGTCGCTTACCGCGATCCCTGCGAGCGCGTTGCCGTGGATGGTGAGCACGGCGCCGATGATCTGCATGCCTGAGTCTAGTCTCCGACAATAGATCATTTACAACCCTTCGCATCATTATGTATGTAATTTCCTTACGGAAGTAAGATGTTGTTTAGATAAAGTTTCCCTTGGCCTGTCAGTGTCACCGCCATGACCCCACCCGGCCTCGCGCTGCCACCGCAGTCACAGGGGGCGGCCTCGACGAGGCTGTCCGGGTGGCCGGTGCTGTCCGGAACCGTCTGTACCGCTTAGTCCACTTGATGGAGGAACTGTCATGAAACTCAGCAGCGACCGCATCCTGACCACGCACACCGGCAGCCTGCCCCGACCGGCCGGGCTGGCCGAGCTGATCCGGGCCCGGGAACAGGAGACCCTCTCGGTCGCGGACGCCGAGTACCTGCCCGAGCGGATCGCGGACGCGGTTGGCGTGGTCGTCGGCCATCAGGCGCAGGTCGGGCTGGACGTGATCAGCGATGGCGAAATGAGCAAGATCGGGTACGCCACCTACGTCAAAGAACGCCTCACCGGTTTCGACGTGGACGTTGCCGTTCCCGAGGGCGGCGGCCTGTCGATCGCTGATCTGGACGACTACCCTGGCATGGCCGAACGTTCCCTGGCCGGCTTGGAGACCGCGACACCGACCTGTACCGGTCCGATCAGCTACACCGGCACCGCCTTGCTCGATACCGATCTGGCCAACTTCGCAGCCGGCGTCAGCTCAATCTCGGCAGGATCGGGTCAGCCGACCGAGCGGTTCATGAATGCCGCGTCACCTGGAGTTATCGCGCTCTATCTTCCGAACCAGTTCTATGCCAGTTTGGATGAGTACCTGTTCGCGTTGGCCGAAGGAATGAGGGCCGAGTACGAGGCGATCACCGCAGCCGGGCTGGTCCTGCAGATCGACGCCCCGGATCTGGCGATGGGTCGGCACATCCAGTACGCGCACCTGTCCGAGCAGGGATTCCTGGACCGGCTGCGCGTGCACGTTGAGGCGATCAACCACGCGCTACGCAATATCGACCCGGCGAGGGTGCGGGTGCACCTGTGCTGGGGCAACTACCAGGGCCCGCACCRCAAGGACGTCGGCCTGGACGTCATCCTGGACACGATCATTCAGCTCAAGGCCGATGGGCTGGTATTCGAGGCCGCCAATCACCGCCACGCACATGAATGGCAGGTGCTGGCCGACGCGAAGATTCCCGAGCAGAAGGTCCTCATCCCGGGTGTCATCGACACCTCCAGCGTCTACGTCGAACACCCCGAACTCATCGCCCAGCGCATCACCCGCTTCGCCGACATCGTCGGCCGCGAGCGCGTCAYCCCCGGAACCGACTGCGGCTTCGCGTCCTTCGCCACCTTCCTCGCCGTCGACGAGAGCCTGGCCTGGGCGAAACTCGAATCCCTCACCGCCGGCGCTCGACTGGCCAGCGATCGACTGTGGTCATGACCAGCACCACCCCGACCCACAGCACGACCGAGCACGACGCGGCGCTGCCGGTGCTCGACCTGCGCGAGTTCGACCCTGGCACTGATCCCGCGGTGCGCAGCCGGTTCCTTGAGCGACTGCGCGAGACCTGCCATGACGTGGGTTTCTTCTACCTGGTGGGGCACGGCATCKGTGACACCCTGTTCCGGGAGGTCGAGGAGGTCACCCGAGCGTTCTTCGCTCTGCCCGAAGCCGATCGAATGGCGATCGCGATGACCCGGTCGCCACACTTCCGTGGCTACACCCCACTGGGTGGTGAACTCACGAACGGTCGGGCCGACCGGCGCGAGGAGATCGACCTCGGCGAGGCCACCATCAAAGCCATCCACTACCCTCCGTCCGGACCTGGCTGCGATCATCAAGGCGTTGGCACCCACCGGGACTTCGSGCTGCTCACCTTCGTCCTGCAAGACGCCGTCGGTGGACTGCAGGTGGAGCGCGACGGATGCTTCTTCGACGTCCCGCATCTGCCCGGCGCCCTGGTCGTCAATCTCGGCGAAATGCTGCAGCTCGCCACCCACGGCTACCTCAAGGCCACCGTCCACCGCGTCATCAGCCCACCCGCTGGCGTGCGGCGATTCTCGGTTATCTACTTCTTCAACCCGCGCCTGGACGCCACCCTCACTCCCATCGACCTGCCCGCCGAACTTGCCGCCCAGGCAACGGGCGGACACAGCGCTGACCCGGACARCCCCATCCTCGCTACCTACGGCGAGAACATCCTCAAGGTGCGGCTGCGTGCCCACGCCGACGTCGCGCAACTCCACCACGCAGATTTGCTCGCCGCCGAGAGCTGACCTGATCCACCGGCACACCGCAACCCGCCTTCGTGCTGGCCCGCGCGCCCCGCGCCCCACGGCTCCCACGCGCGCCCAGTCATCCCCTGAACAGAAAGGCGATCCGCCATGACCGTTGATGCCCCGCCCGCATCGGTGGCAACGCATGTACCGCTACTGACCGAGGCCGAAACCCCGCCCGACCCACCGGTCACGAACCCGCTGCGAGGCAACCCCGGCATCGTCGGCATCCCGATTACCATCGCTGGCGCGCTCGGACTCGGCTTGGTCGACGCCGGCTACGTGCCCGCCGAGGCCGCCGCCGCCGGCATCCCGACCATCCTCGCCGCAACCTCGATCGGGCTGCTGCTGGCTACCGTCTGGGCCGCCGCGCTCGGGCAAAATGCCTCGGCTAGCCTGTTCGCCGTTTTTTTCGGCTTCTACGCCAGCTACGCCGCACTCGCCCTCGGACTCGGGCACAACTGGTACGGCATCCCCGATGCCCAGATCGTGCACACGCAAGCCATCTGGCTGATCTGCTGGCTGGTCACCATTGCCATGCTCACTCTGGTCACCATACGGCTACCTTGGAGCTTCACCCTGCTCCTCGGCCTGGTCGACGTCGCCCTCGTCCTGCTGCTCGTCGGCACCCTGGAGGCCAACACCACCTTCATCCATCTCGGCGGGTACGTGGTCTTCGCCTTCGTTGCCGTCGCCGTCTACCTGTATGTCGATCTTATGTGGAGCGAGACCGGTGGCCGTGGACTTCCTCTCGGTAAGCCTCTCGTATCTTGACTCGGTCGCTGTAACAAAGTTGCATCACAGCGTCTCTTCTTGATACAAGAGTTACACAGACGTTCTGGTTGACCGGCTCCTCGGAGGCTCACGTTGCTGACCGATTCCCTTGACCTCACGACCTGGCAGGCCAGTGGCGTTCTTCTCATGGACGGCTTCCTTGGCCCGGAGCGCCTGCGGGAGGTGCGACGCTGGGTCGATGAGATCGAGGCCCTGCCGGGCCGCGAGGACGGTCTGCTGCAGTACGACGAGACCACCGGGGACGGATTCTCGGTGCGGTGCCGCACCGAGAACATCGTGCCCTTCCATGACGGCATGCGTGCCTTGCTCACCCGGGGCACGCTGCTCGACATTGCCAGCATGTTGCTCGGCGAGCCCGCCGTCCTCTACAAAGAAAAGATCAACTATAAGGAACCCGGCGGCGCCGGGTTCGCCCCACACCAGGACGCGCCCGCCTACCCCTTTGTCCGGTCCACCATCACCTGCATGATCGCTATCGACGATTCCACCACCGACAATGGCTGCCTGGACGTCGTCGAAGGCATGCACCACGAGCCGCTCCCCACCGACGATGTCGGCTGCATCCCCGCCAGTCTCGCCGAGACCCTCCTCTGGAAACCCGTCCCCGTCCGCGCTGGGTCGTTGCTCTGGTTCAACTGGTACGTCCCGCACCGCTCCGGAGTCAACACCTCACCACATCGTCGCCGGGCCATCTACCTCACCTACAACGCAGCCTCCGACGGTGACCACCRCCACCACTACTACCAGGAAAAGCAGCACCGCCTAGCCGCCGGCACCGACCGAATCAGCCTCATCGGCCACTTCACCGGCGACAGCCACGTCAGCGCCCGGGGCGCCGAGGAATCTGCATGAATACCGACCGGCTCCTCCACGGCACCTTCACTGGCGCGGACGAGTTCTGCGATGAACTGTTCGCCTACCTCACCGCCGTTGGCCAAAGTCAATACGACGAAACCGTCACCCAACTCGAACACGCCCGGCAAACCGCCGCCCTCGCCGAAGCCGACGGCTATGACCAGGCCGCGCAGGTCGCCGCGCTGCTGCACGATATCGGCCATCTCCTCCTCGACGAACACGACGCGCACCACAATTTCCTCGCCGAAGACCTCCATCACGAAATCGTCGGAGCACGCTACCTGACCCGATGGTTCGGCCCCGATATCGGCACTCCGGTCGCGCTGCACGTCAAAGCCAAGCGCTATCTCGTGGCCACCGACCCCGCCTACGCCAACAGCCTGTCCGTAGCCTCCACCCGAAGCCTACGCGTCCAAGGCGGCCCGATGACTGGCAGAGAAGTCGATGCCTTCCTTTGCCTGCCACATGCCGACCTCGCCATCGCGTTGCGTCGATGGGACGACARCGCCAAGCGAGCCGGCGTCGCGGTACCGGAACTTGACCATTGGCGTCCGGCTGTCTGCCGGCTGGTCAATGAGGCTTCCGCGGTGGTTTGACAGGCGGGTATGGCCCCTGACCGCCCGTCATCCGTGAAGGCGAGGAACGCGTACTGTTCTGTGCGGGTCAGGCCCGTGCCGCGGGCGATACTCGTGCCCGCCGACGCGGAAGTCCAGCTCGTGATGGGCTGTCCCCGGCTCGTTGGGTAGATGGAACCAGCGCTTTCGTATTGCGAAGTCAGCGAAATCGGCCAAGATATGACTTGGCGCTGCCGCCAGGTGCGGGCCAGGGTGAACAACCCGTGAATGAGGGGTGAGCCTGCCGCCGTTGATACGGTGTCGCTGWCCGCTTCGCCGGTGAACTCGGCAAGGGTCGCGCCAAAGTCGGCGCACACGCCGCGCATCGTCCGTTCGCAGGCGTCGAGCATCGCCTCATCGAACACGCCACGCCGGTACTTCGTCTGGACCCGGCTGTTACGGGGCGAGTTCGTCGGCACGCCCACTCGCTCGGCGCGGGCGGCCCTGGTAGGAGGCGCGGTAGGCGGACGGCGTGTTGGCGGCGTCGCGGGCGAGGTGGATCCGCAGGTTGGCGGCGGTCCCCAGTCCGCAACGGGCGGCGATCCGATCCACCGGCAGGTCGGTCACCTCGAGCAGCAGCCGCGCCTCGGCGATCCGGTGGGCGAGCAGCCACTGCCTGGGCGTGACGCCGTACTCGGCGATGAAGCGCCGGGCGAACGTGCGCGTCGCGTAGCCAGCGTGGCCGGCGAGATCAGCGACGGACAGTGGCTCGGCGAGCCGTTCCAGCGCCCAGTCGCAGGTCGCGGCCAGCCTGCCAGGACCGCCAGAGCCGGGCTTTGGACCGGGCACCGGGCGGCGTAACAGCTGGGCTTGGCCGCCTGCGCGATGGGGCGCCACCACCAGCCGGCGGGCGACGCGGGTGGCGACGGCACTGCCGAGGTCGCGCCGCAGTATGTGCAGACACAGGTCGATCCCCGCGCACACTCCGGCGCTGGTGAGGATCCGCTCCCCGTCGACGTAGAGAACGTTCGGGTCCACCTGCACCGTCGGATGGCGGGCGGCGAGGTCGCCCGCGTCCTCCCAGTGGGTGGTGGCCCGCTGACCGTCGAGTAGCCCGGCGGCAGCGAGGGCGAACGCTCCGGTGCACACCGACATCAGTCTGACGCCGCGGTCGGCAGCCGCGCGCAGCGCGTCGAGCACCCCTGGTGCGGGTGTGACCAGTGGGGCGTACCCGGGGACGACGACGGTGTCAGCGGCATCCAGCGCGGCGAGCCCGTGCGCCACCTCCAAGGCGAAGCCGGTGGTGGTGGGCAGCGAGCCAGGCTGCTCCGTGCACAGCGTGAACGTGTAATGCTCGGCCAGGTCCAGGTGGCCGAACACCTGGGCCGGGATCGCGAGGTCCATCGCGACGGTGGCCGGGACCGCGAGGGCCACCACGGCGTGGCGAGTGGCCGTTTCCTTATGCAGCACGGCAGAACAGCCTATTCCGCTGCGCACTCGGCGCCCGGCACTCTGGCCTCGTGTCCAGCAAGCCGCTGCC
This sequence comes from Frankia sp. CgMI4, assembly GCF_001756285.1. NCBI lineage: Bacteria > Bacillati > Actinomycetota > Actinomycetes > Frankiales > Frankiaceae > Frankia > Frankia sp. CgMI4. The sequence goes on along the minus strand of NZ_MAQZ01000083.1, from coordinate 5,249 downwards.
CCGCCGGGCCGACCCGAAGGATGCGGACCCGATGACGACTCGAGACGCCGCCGACGCACCTGAAGTCGCGTCCCCTGCTGGTCGTAGCCGGCGGAACACGGCGCTGATTTTCGCCGCGACGCTCGCGTTCACGCTGTCGCTGGCCGGGTCGGCGTTGAAGAACACGATTCAAGTGGACTTCTCGCCGATCGCAGTGGACCTTGGTGTCAGCCGCGGGACGTTCGCCTGGTCGACGACGGTCTTCGCTGTGGTCATCGCGGTGGCGAGCCCGGTCGTCGGGGTGCTGGCCGATCGGTTCGGYGGCGCGGCCGTGCTGGTCAGCGGAACGGTGCTCGCCGGTGCCGCCTTCCTGATCTGCGCGGCGGCGCCGGGGGTGTCGCTGTTCGCGTCCGTCTACGGCGTGCTCGGCGCCTTCGCCTTCACGATGCTCTCGTACGTTCCATTGGGAAAGCTTGCCAGCGAGCTGTTCACCGCCCGCGGGGAGGGCCTGGCGTACGCGGTCATGACGAACGGCCCGGCTGTCGGGTTCATCGTGYTGGTGCCGCTGTGGGTGTGGCTCGGCGCGTTCGCGTCCTGGCGGGCCGTCTTCGTCGTCGCCGGTCTGTCGATGCTCCTCGTGCTGACCCCACTTGCGCTGCTGCTGTATCGGCTGTCCGGCCAGGACGAGCCGGCGCCTACGGCGACGCCGGGCACACCCGGGACCGCGGACGACGCGCGGCTCGGCTTCGGGGACCGGTTGCGGCTGGCAGCCGCCAACCCTGTGTTCCTGGCGCTGACCGTCGCGTTCACCGGCTGTGGGATCACGATGGCGTTTGTCGACGTTCACCTGGTCACCGATCTGCACGAACATGGCATGAGCCCGGGTGTCGTCAGTGGCACCCTCGCCATGCTGGGCGTCTTCGAGATCCTTGGCTCACTGGCCGCCGGCCGAAGGTGTGACCGGGGCCGGGTCCGGCAGACCCTGCTTGTCGGTTACGCGCTGCGCGGCGGGGCGATGGTGCTCGTCGCCTTCGACGCGACCGTAACCGCCTCGCTGGCCTTCGGGGTCATCTTCGGGGCGAGCTATCTGGCGACGGTGGTCGCGACCACGCTGTGGATTGGCCGGGTGCTGCCCGAGGGCGCCCGGGCCACCGGCCTCGGTCTGCTGTGGACGCTGCACAGCATCGGCGCCGCTCTCTCCAGCCAGCTGGGCGCGCTGGTCGCCGACTCGTACAACTCCTATACGCAGGTCGCGATGGGCGAGGCGCTGCTGGTCGGGGTGTCGTTCCTGCTGATCGCCCGGCTGCCCGCGCCACGCCCGGCGGCCGTCCCCGCCGGCGCTTCCCGGCAATGAGCGGTCTGCGTGGCACCCTGTCGAGCCCTGGAAAAACCGGCTGGCCTGGCGCCTGCGGGGCTGTCGGCTGCGGGTTCATCGGGCGCGGGCCCCGGCAGGCCTGGTCGCTGCGAACGCCCGGGCCAGATCGGCGACGATGTCCTCGACGTCCTCCAGGCCGACCGATAGGCGCAGCAGGCCGTCGGTGACGCCGGCGGAGTCGCGCTGTGCCGGCGTGAGCCGGCCGTGGGTGGTGCTTGCCGGATGGGTGATCATCGACTTGGTGTCCCCGATGTTTGTCGTGTTCGACACGAGCTCAAGCCGGTCGACAAACGACCAGCTGGCCTGCTGGCCGCCGTACAGCTCGAAGCTGATCACTCCGCCGTGCCCGGACTGTTGGGCGGCTACCAGCTCCCGCTGCGGGTGATCCGCGCTGCCGGTGTAGTGCACCGCCCGTACGTCCGGTTGGTCGGCTAGCCAGGCAGCCACCACCGCCGTGTTGGCGTCGTGCGCCCGCATCCGCACCGGCAGCGTCTCCAGGCTCTTCAGGAAGATCCACGCGTTGAACGGGCTGAGGCTCGGGCCCGCGGTGCGCAGCACACCGTGCAGCTCGGAGATCAGGCCCGCGCGGCCGGCGACAACGCCGCCGCCGCAGCGGCCCTGACCGTCGATGTACTTGCCGGCGGAGTGCAGAACGAGGTCTGCGCCAAACACGATCGGTTGCTGGAACACCGGGGTGCACAGGGTGTTGTCGACCAGCAGCAGCGCGCCGGCGGCATGTGCGAGCTCTGCGAGGTACYTGATGTCGGCCACGGCCATTACCGGGTTCGTGGGGCTCTCAACGACGAGCATCCTGGTCTGCGCACRCATTGCGCGCGCCCAGGCGGCCGGGTCGGTCACCGGAACGACGGTCGTCATGACGCCGAACCGGTCCAGATAGTGAGCATAGAGCCGGGTCGTGGTGCCGAAGACACCCTCCGCAAGCAGGACATGGTCCCCGCCGCGCAGCAGCCCGAGCGACACCGCCAAGAACGCGGCCATCCCGGACGCGGTCGCTACGGCGGACTCGGCACCCTCCAGCCGCGCGACGCGCTCCTCGAACGCGCGCACCGTCGGGTTCGTGAACCGGACGTAKACGTTGCCGGGGCGCCGCTGCGCGAACTTCTCCGCCGCGTCGTGCGAGTCGTCGAACAGGTAGCTCGACGTGAGTACCAGCGCCTCGCTGTGCTGGTCGTCAACGGACTGGCGATGGCCGGCACGCACCGCCTCCGTCGCCAGTCCGCGGCGGGTGCCGGAGGCCGTACGGTTGGAGGACGGAGGCGTCATGCGGGCAGCAGCCGTCCGGCCAGGTATTCCTGGTAGATGCCCTMGTACATGCCGTAGAACAGCTCGCAGGTATGCGCTACGGCGTAGAGCGCCTCCTGCTGCATCTGCTCCGTCGTGCACAGGTCTGCGACGAGGTCGAGGCCCTGCTGAGTGTGGGTGATGTCCTCGACCTGGTGCACCGAGAAGAACAGCAGGTCCCTCGGCTCGAGCCCGTACACCCGACCGAACAGGATGTCGCGGCTCTCGCTGCCTAGCTTCTCCAGGTTCTGCCCCTCGCTCGCGATGGTGACCGCGGCGGCACCGACGTGATAGCGATCCGGATCCTTCACCGCCGCGAGCCGGTAGTCGATCAGCTCCTGGGTCGTCGGCAGCGCGACGGCGGCATCCCGGGTCTCGTCGTCGATCCCGATCGCTAGCAGGAAGTCCTGCATCAGCTTGACGTGGTTCCGCGTCTTCGAGATCCGCCCGGTCTCCTCCTCGTAGAGGTTGTGCAGCAGGCGCCGCTTGTGCCGGGGGAGCGGGCAGTAGAAGAACAGGTGCTCGACGTAGGTAAGGAAGTGCTTGGTGAGCTGGTAGCCCTGTAGCGCTACCTGCTGGAGGAAACGCGGCTGAGGGTTGTCCGCGTCCAGTAGAAGCCCGAACACCGGGTGGGCGATGGTGAGGTGCTGGTGCAGGGTCTCCTCCAGGGACGCCCTGAACCTGTCCYGCGGGAGCGTCATCGGCTCGTCCTCTCTGCGATGGCGGCTTGTGGGGTGGTGTGGCGGCGAGTGGGATCGGCACGACGGGCCAGCCGGTCGGCCGTGACGGCCTGTAGCTCGGACACGGCGTGAGTCATGTAAAGGCCGCGGTGGCTGATGCCCCGCACTCGGCTGTAGTCGTCCAGCACGCCGTAGGTGGTGAACCCGAAGCCGCTCCAGACCCGGTGGGCTGGGGAGCCTTCGCGGACGTCGATGAGAACGCGCTCCACCCCGACGTCGGCGAGTCGCTCGCAGACGGCGAACACGAGCTCGATCACCGCACCGGTGCGACGGATCCGGGGACGCAGGTATGCCTTGCTGACCTCGCTGAGATGCCGGCAGTTCGGCATCGAGTTCAGGGCGACGACGCACATCGCGCAGACGCCCTCGTCGTCCTGGCCGAGCAGGACGAGCGCTTCGCCTGTGCCGACCCGACGGGCGAGGTCCTCCGCGAAGCCCACGCCCTGGGCCGGCGTAACCGGCTCGGTGAAGCCGAGGATGCCGTCATCGATCACGCTCGCGGCCAGCATCGAGGCGAGGTCCGTACTGTACGGACGAACATCCGTTGGCCAGGACCAGGTCATCCTGGTGCCGTCCGGCGGCTGGTCGGGTAGGTGGGTCATTGATCCTCCCGGTGGATCCGTCGGCGACCCTGCGGATCCAGTTCGCGGTCATGGCGGTCRCCTCCGCGGTCCACCGCCGGGCGACGTCAGGCAGCGGCCCGACAGTGRGCAGCTGTGTGGCCAGCGTGGGAGAGCGCTGGCTGCGGGCGCGCCGGGCGAACGCGGCGAGCCGCCGGCTTGCGGTATCGGCCAGGTAGCCCTCCGGGATCGGCGGGTACGGCGCGTCAGGGTCCGTGAGGAAGACCCGGACGTCGCGGCGGTACTCCCGCAGCAGCATGTCGGGCAGGTACTCCGGGTGACCTTGGACGAAGACCTGACGGACCCCGTCCTGACTGGTCGCTACCGCCCAGTCAGAGCCACCGGTAAGCAGCTCCAGGCGCACGCCGCAGGCGACGAGTTCGTCACGGTCCACAGTGTTCCATCGGGAATGCGGCATGGTGACGACGTCGGGCAGCCCGACGGTGAGCGGGCCGCGTCGTGCGACGGTCTGATGGTCGAGCACGCCGACCCTCTTGTGTGCCAGTCGGCGGCGCTGCACGCCGCACATCTGGTGGAGGGCTAAATGCGCAGACAGACAGGAGAACACAGTGAAGAAATTCCGTCTCCGGCTGAGGTCGAGAATCCGCTCGATCACCGGATAGCCCGGGTCCTTCTCTGGGTGGGAATTCTGTGGCTGTGCGCCGGTCACCACCAGAGCATCGAATGATGCTATTCGCTGCCAATCGCTTCGTGACCCCGGAAGATGGGGATGGCTGGTCGTCGGGTCGAGGTCCACCACATCGACGTGGACTGCCACTCTGGCGCTGTTCGCCGCGTTTCTTATCAGCCGGTCGAACTGCTGCCCTCCTGTTCCTCGGCCGGTGGCCGCCATGAGGTCAACGACTCCGACACGGAGGGATCCATGAGGTGGCTTCTCCGGCATCTTTCCTTCCCCTGTTCGACCGCAAGAATAGCCCCGCGCCGCTRCTCGCGGCCAGCTGTCGACGTGTCAGTTAGTTGATATAAACATTGCGTGCCGCGCGGTCCTCGCCGCACATCATGACGCACGCATGATGAGAGATGACATGATCGTTTCCGTCGAACATGTCACCCCACTCACGATGTGGATAGGCGCACCGGTTCTTCGCGCGGGCGGTCTGGTCGCCCGACCGGGTCGGCAGGGCCTCGGCAAGTTTGCTGGTAAGCAGACTTTCGGCGTTGTGTGGGGCTTCCAGTGGGGTTGCGTAGCGCGCTTCTGACGCGAGGCCGGGG
>NZ_MAQZ01000082.1:0-49460 GCF_001756285.1 Frankia sp. CgMI4 | reverse complement strand
GGCGTGGTCGGCGCGGGTGCGGCGGCCGCTGCTCCCCGGGCGATCCGGAGAAGCTGGGGAATGATCGCGACACCGATCCGTCGGGCACCGCCATTGGAGATGTGCACACCGTCGTCGTCGCGTAGCCRGACACCGTCCAGTTCGTCGACGTACTTGTCACCCGGAGTGAGAATTGACGTGATGTCGATCACGGTGACGCCGGGATGGCGAGCCGCCGCGGCCCGCAGCAGCGCGTTGAACCGCACCACCCGTTCGGCCTTCGTCTCCGGGTAGATGCCGCCGTTCGGCGCCTCGGTCGGCTTGAACACCGGGGTCGTCAGGAGCACCACCTTGGCACCCTTGGCGCCGAGCGTGTCGATGGCGAGGTCGAGTTCCCGGCCGAGGTAGGCGTCGAACCCCGGATCGCCGATGTGCGTCCACCGGCCGTCCCGCATCTGGTCGGTGACCTCCCAGCGACCGACCAGCAGGATCGCGAGCGCGGGGTTGACCTCGTTCACCCGTTGGGCGAACMGTTGCGGCCACTGGTCGCATCCGTCGGTGGTGGGACCGGCGCTGCCGAGGATGCRCCGCTGCATCCCCCGTGCGACGCCACACCCCAGCTTGGAGAAGTCGTGGATCTCCATACCCTGCTGGGCGGCCATCGAGGAGAAGTCGCTGAACCCCAGGGTGAGAGCCACCGAGTCGCCGCCGAGCAGGACCTTGATCGGGGGGTTCCCGCCGGCCTTGACGGCGACGGCCGGTTGTGGGGAGGTCGCCGCCCGCCGCGCCAACGCCTCCAGGTCCGCGGGAGTGCGCACCGACGCCGACGTCCCGGCGGTCGCCAGCAGGATCACCGCGAGCACCCCGCCCAGGGCGGCGGGCACCGTCACCCGCGGGACGGGGAAGCGTACTTTGCCCCGCCGGATCGGGTTCTCCACGAGGTGGAACGAGGCCAGTGTGATCGCCAGCGTGGCGGCGAGGCGGAGCCCCAGCAGGACCACGCCGTTCGTCCCGGTGCGGGTCGCCGTCAGCGTGAGGAAGATCGGCCAGTGCCACAGGTACAGGCCRTACGAGATGCGGCCGACGAAGGTCAGCGGGGCGGTGGCCAGCACCCTCGCCACCGGGCCTCGGGGCGCTTCCACGAGCGAGGCGACCAGCAGCATCACGATGATCGCAACCCCGAGGAAGCCGCCGGCGTAGAGTCCGCGGCTCTCCCCACCCACCGTTGTCCAGAGGAGGATCATCGCAGCCGTGGCGACACAGCCGACGACCGACATGACCGACCGGGCCCGGGCGGAGATCGGGGTCGTCCGCTGGGCCCGCCAGACGGCGAGGGCGGCCCCGACCAGCAGGGCCTGGGCGCGGCTGTCGGTGCCGTAGTAGATCCGGGAGGGGTTCGTCCCGACCACGAGCAGGGCGAGGCCCACCAACGCGGACGCCTCGGCGCCGAGGACCGCGACCGTGAGCGCGAGCGACTGGGCCTTCTGGCGCTGCCGGCGCCAGCGGTCCACGGTCTTCGCGCTGTGCCGCATCAGCAGGTAGACGATCAGCGRCCACAGGACGTAGAACTGCTCCTCAACGGACAGTGACCAGGTGTGCAGCAGAGGTGACGGAGCCGAGAAGTGGTCGAAGTAGCTCTGGTCGGACAGCGCGAAACGCCAGTTTGCGACATAGAGCAGCGTGGAGAGCGCGTCCAGCCGCAGGGTTCCCACGTCGCCGGGGGAGGCGATCCAGCGGGCGTAGGCCGCCACCCCGAGCAGCAGCAGCAGCAGCGCCGGCATCAGGCGGCGGGACCGGCGGATCCAGAAGGCGCGAAGGTCGATGCGCCGGTTGTAGCGGTACTCGGCGATCAGCAGGCCGGTGATGAGGAACCCGGAGAGGACGAAGAAGGTGTCGACGCCGAGCAGGCCGCCGGGCATCCACGAGACGCCGGCGTGATATGCGATGACGGCCGTGACCGCGAGCGCGCGCAGGCCGTCGAGCGCGGGGGAGTGCCCGAGCGGCGCGAGCACGGGTCCGGTGGCGTCGAGATCCTCCTCGACCCGCAGCGGCCCCGTCGCCTCGCGCGTGCCGGTCCGCGGCCGGGTGCCGGCCCGGGCTCTCGCCCCGGGTGCCGTCACCGTCCCGGGAGACCGGTAGGGAGGTCCGGYCGGCGGCCGGGTGGCCCCGGGCGCCGGGCGAGTCCCGCCCAGGCGGGTATTGATCGGGACGGTGTCGGTGGGCTCCGGTCCGGGTGCCACCCGGCGGTGGCGCCCACCGGAGGCGAGCGGGAAGGTGTCGGCGTCGTTGCTGGTCAGCCTCGTTCCCTCCTCGTCGCCGGGGGTTGCGTCGGCTGCGACCTCGCCAGGACATACGACAGGCAAGGCTAATCGCAGCGGCGTGGAAGGACGTACGCGCGGTGTGCTCGCCGCTGTCGCGGCGGACGCGGTGTCGAGCCGTTATCGGGACATTGGTACCTTCCGCGCGTGTCTGAGACCACGGCGGGGCTCCCCCGGATGGTGGCCCCGGCGCCGGCGGTGTCCACGGGCCAACCCACGTCTCGATTCCCCGTGATGTCGGGGTTCTCCGCGATGCTGGGGCGGGCGCGGCCCGTGCGCTGGCACCTGTGGCTGGCCGCGATCGGGCTGCTCGGTCTCGCCGTCCGCCTGTTCTACCTGTTCCACTGGCTGCATCCGGCGGTCGTGGAGGGGGACCCGTACTACTACCACGAGGCGGCGAACCTCTTCGCAGCCGGCCGGGGCTGGCCCGATCCCTACGAACTCGCCCTGTCCGGCCGCTACGTCCCCGACGCCCAGCACCCCCCACTGACCAGCGGGCTGCTGGCCGTGCCATCGGTGCTCGGATTCACCAGCTTCCTGTCCCACCAGCTGTTCTCATGTCTGCTCGGCGTGCTGTCGATCGTGCTTGTCGCCCTCGCCGGGCGGCGGATCGCCGGCCCCGTGACCGGACTGGTGGCGGCCGGGATCGCCGCTGTCTATCCGGGCATGTGGCTCAACGACCCGCTGTTGATGTCGGAGACGACCGGGATCCTCACCTGCGCGTGGATCATCCTTGCCGCCTACCGGTTCCGAGACCKGCGGACAGTCGCCGACGCCGCCTGGCTCGGAGCGGCCCTCGCTGCGGTGATGCTCGCGCGAGCGGAACTGGCGCTGCTCGCCGTGGTGCTGGTGGTGCCACTCGTCGCCACGGCCCGTGAACTCGCCTGGCGGCGCCGGATCGCCCTGGTGGCCGTCGCGGCGGCGGTGAGTGCGCTCACGATCGCGCCCTGGACCATCTACAACCTGTCCCGGTTCAGTGAGCCGGAGTACCTGTCCACCGGGCTCGGCTCCACCCTGGCGGTCACCCACTGCCCGGCCAGCTACTCCGGCCGGTACGTCGGCTGGTGGTCGTTTGACTGCATCCTGGCGTTGCCACCCTCGCCCCAGGAACGCTCCGAACGGGATGTGTTCTACCGCCGGGCCGCGTACGACTACATCAAACACAACGAGCGCAGCCTGCCCCGGGTGGCCGCGGCGCGGCTCGGTCGGACGTGGGGGGTCTACCGGCCCTGGCAGCAGGCCCGGCTGGACACCATCGAGCGGCGCCCCCTGCTCCTCAGCCAGGTCGGGATGGTCACGCTGTGGCCGTTGGAGATCGCGGCGCTCGCCGGGGTCGTGGTGCTGCGCCGCCGCCGGGTCGTGCTGCTGCCACTGCTCGCCGTGCCGATCGCCCTGAGCCTCGCCTCGGTCGCGATCTACGGGACGACCCGGTTCCGGGCCGCCGCGGAGCCCGCGATCGTGCTGCTCGCCGCCGTCGCGATCACGGCCGCCGCGCGGTGGCTCGGGCGTCGTGTAGTGGCTCGGGTGCCGCGGTAGGTTCGCGGACCGGCCGGCCGGGGCCCCTGGGTGCGGATCCGCTGGCGGGCTTCTGTGCGCGGACTGGCTGGCCGGGTAGACCGTCCGGCCGGGTAGAAAGGGTGGGTTCGCTCGGGGTGTCGACGTGGTCGCGCACACCGGACTGGTACGTTGCCTGGGTGCCGGACCTCGCTGATCTCCGGGCGCTCGGTCGGTGAATGGACCCGCCCTTTCCCTCACGGCCGCAGCCGATTCCGGCGCAGCCGCCGGCCCGGCCGGCACCGCTTCCATCCCCGAACCGCGCACTCCCGCGCCGGTCCGTCCACCCAAGGTCGTCTTCGACGGCTTCGACGGCCTGCGCGCGATCGCAGCGGTCCTCGTGGTCGTCGTGCACACCGCGTTTCCCGCTGGTTTCACCACCAGCAGCCGGCTGGGCCCCTACACCGCCCGGGGTGAGATCGGTGTCGCGGTCTTCTTCCTGATCTCGGGGTTCSTGCTCTACCGTCCGTTCGTCGCCGCCCGGTTCGCCGGCATCCGCGGCTCGGACGCCGCCGGCTACCTGGTCCGGCGGTTCATGCGGATCGTCCCGCTGTACTGGGTGGCGCTCGCCGTCACGCTGACCGTGGTCAGCAGCAAGCGGGTCGGCGTGCACGGCTTGGCCGGTCTGCTCCAGACGGCGTTCTTCGTCCAGGGTTATCAGGAGCACTGGGCGATCCAGGGCCTCACCCAGGCCTGGACCCTGGACGTCGAGGCGGCGTTCTACCTGGCGATACCGGTGTACGCGTGGCTGCTGCGGCGGCGGGACCGTCCGCCCGCCGCCCAGTTGCGCGTGGAACTCGCCGCGCTCGCGGTTACGTTCGTCGCCGCCAAGATCGTTCACTACCTGGTGATTCCGTCCACGCAGACCTGGATGAACGGCTGGAACGTCTGGCTGCCGGTCTGGTGGGACCTGTTCGCCATGGGMATGCTGCTCGCCGTGCTCTCGGCCTGGTACTCCCGGCAGGGCAGGTCGCCGCGCTGGGCGGAGCTGCCCGRCTCGGGCACGGTGTGCTGGGGCATCGCCGCGTTCTTCTACTGGGTGTCGAGCAGGCATCTCGRCCTGCCGCTCGTGCCGATCTTCGAAGCCACGCGGAGCCAGGACATGGGCAAGCACCTGGGCTACGGGTTGTTCGGCTTCTTCCTGCTGCTCCCGGCGGTGTTCGGCCACGGCGACCGCGGCTGGGTGCGGCCGCTGCTGGCCAGCCGTCCGCTGGCCTTCCTCGGAGCGATCTCGTACGGCATCTATCTGTGGCACTCGGCCGTCATCGACCTGGTGCTGGAGCACAGCGGCTGGCGGCTGTGGAAGATCCCCTACCCGCCGTTTCTCCTGGTGGTCCTCACCCTGACCGTCGGGGTCTCCACCGTGACGCACTTTTTGATCGAGCGTCCCTGCATCACCCTCTCCCGGGAGTGGGCCCGGCGGGCCGACAGATGGGTGGCGAGGCGCTTCGAAGGGGCGGCGAGGGGCGGGGAGGGCGGCCTCGTGAGCGGGGCCGGCGGATCGCCGGGCGAGGTCGAGGTGATCGGAAAGCCCGTCGATAGCCCGACGGTGCCACTCGCGTCAGGCCTCATGTCACCACGGAACATGACGGACCGGGACGCGCGAGACCCGTCCCCTCCGGTCCGGTCTCTCGATCCCGACCTGCCCGGCGTGCCKGATGGACGGGCGTCGCGCGCCGGGTGGAAGCAGCCCCGGGTCGAGTTCGACGGTCTGGAATGGCTCGGGCCGCAGCCCGCGCCGCAGCCCGGTGGGCCTGGGGCACAGCCGGCCGAGCGCGGGGGGCCCGAGCGCGGGGGGCCCGAGCGCGGGGGATCGGCGAGCCGGCGCTGACCCGAAAATGACCGGGCGTCGGGCGCCGCGAGGCCAGGCCGTCGGCAGGTGTCGGGAATCGGACGCCACGAACTCACCCATTTATCCACTTTTCAACCGATCTGCGCCGTCAGTCCCTGTCGTGTCCCGTCCGCACACGTTCCCACCCGTGTGCCGCGACGATCCGTGGGACGGCGTTGTCCCGCCTACCGCGGTGCCACGCCGCCACCAAAAACTACATATGGACGTCATGTGTCTGCGCAGAGTGAGAGTGATGGCGGACGGCGCACGTCTTGGTACGGGCGCCCGTTGACCACCCTGGACACCCGTCCCTAGACTTGGGGGCGTGCACGAGGGTCTGTGGGTCTCAGACCGAGCGGATCCACTCGAGCGTCGTTATCGTTTCTGACAGTTTCTTCGTTTTTGGCGTTGTTTCTGTCCCTCGGTCCCGGCGGTTCGATCCGGCCCTCGCGCGGACGACCACCCCTAGCCGGAGCCGACCCCTTGACGAGCACCACCGACGTACGACCCGTGGAGACCGTGACCATCTCGCCCAGYCCGACCACACCACAGGTAGCGGTCAACGACATCGGCTCGGCCGAAGACTTCCTTGCRGCCGTCGACAAGACGATCAAGTTCTTCAACGATGGCGACATCGTYGACGGCATCATCGTCAAGGTCGACCGCGACGAGGTGCTRCTCGACATCGGCTACAAGACCGAGGGCGTGATCCCGTCCCGGGAACTGTCGATCAAGCACGACGTCGACCCGCACGAGGTCGTCAGTGTGGGCGACCACGTCGAGGCCCTTGTCCTCCAGAAGGAGGACAAGGAAGGCCGCCTGATCCTGTCCAAGAAGCGTGCGCAGTACGAGCGCGCCTGGGGCACGATCGAGAAGCTCAAGGACGAGGACGGTGTCGTCACCGGCACCGTGATCGAGGTCGTCAAGGGTGGTCTCATCCTCGACATCGGCCTGCGTGGCTTCCTGCCGGCTTCGCTTGTGGAGATGCGCCGGGTCCGCGATCTGCAGCCCTACGTGGGCCGCGAGCTCGAAGCCAAGATTATCGAGCTGGACAAGAACCGCAACAACGTTGTGCTCTCGCGGCGGGCCTGGCTCGAACAGACCCAGAGCGAAGTCCGTTCCGAGTTCCTCGCCCAGCTGGCCAAGGGCCAGATCCGCAAGGGCGTGGTCAGCTCCATCGTCAACTTCGGCGCCTTCGTGGACCTCGGTGGTGTGGACGGCCTCGTGCACGTCTCCGAGCTGTCCTGGAAGCACATCGACCACCCGTCCGAGGTGGTCGAGGTCGGCCAGGAGGTTACCGTCGAGGTCCTCGATGTCGACTTGGACCGCGAGCGGGTCTCGCTGTCGCTGAAGGCGACGCAGGAGGACCCGTGGCGTCAGTTCGCCCGGACCCACGCGATCGGTCAGGTCGTTCCAGGCCGGGTCACGAAGCTGGTGCCGTTCGGTGCGTTCGTCCGGGTGGACGAGGGCATCGAGGGTCTGGTCCACATCTCCGAGCTGGCCGAGCGGCACGTGGAGATCCCCGAGCAGGTCGTGAACGTCGGTGACGAGATCCTGGTGAAGGTCATCGACATCGACCTCGACCGCCGCCGCATCAGCCTGTCGCTCAAGCAGGCGAACGAGGCGACAGGGCTGGCTGTCGACGGCGAGGCGTTCGACCCGAGCCAGTACGGCATGGAAGCCAAGTACGACGAGCAGGGTAACTAMGTCTACCCCGAAGGCTTCGACCCCGAGACCGGGGAATGGCTCGAAGGTTACGAGGAGCAGCAGGCGGAATGGGAGCGGCAGTACGCCGAGGCCCAGGCCCGCTTCGAGGCGCACCAGGTCCAGATCCGGGCCGCGCAGGAGGCCGATGCCGCCGCGGCGGCCCCCTCCTCCTACACCTCCCAGTCCGAGCAGCCTTCCTCGGCGATCGATGAAGAGGCGCTGCGTCGGCTGCGTGAGCAGTTCGGTCGGGAGTAGCCGACTCCCGTCACCGACGGTCGGGGCCCGGGGATCTTCTCCCCGGGCCCCGACCGATTTCCGATCCTTTCCCCTGCCCGTCCCAGACCCGGCGGAAGCCCAGTCCCGGGTAGAAGCTCAGCCCGGGCAGAGGGAGGTCCTGGGCCGGATCAGGACGAGGAGCGTGCCACGGCCGGGTCGACGTGATCCGGCCTGAGCAGGATCGGAACGTCGTCGCGGATCTCGTAGCGATGGCCGAGACGCGGGTTGACCAGCCAGCCGTCGACGAGCTCCAGCGGTCCCTTGTCGACCGGGCAGGCGAGGATCTTCAACAGTTCGGGTTCGATGGTCATCTCTGACGTTCCTGTTCGTCGTCTTGGGGGCCGTCGCGGGACCCGTGAGTATCCGTTCCGGATCCCATGAGCATCGCAGACACCCAGGTCGGCCCTGACCGGTCCCGACCGGGGGGCGCCAGCCATCCCGGTGTCGATCCCGGTCGTGAGGCACCGGTTCGCCTCGCTGACGGGTTATGCAACCAACTCGATGACATAAAAACTTCTGGGGGATAGCGTCGAAGTCGCTCGGCGGCCGGAGACCGGCCGCGAAGTCCCAGCTCGCCCTCATCGAGAGTCAGGTGTCCATGACTGTCCATGACTTCACCGTCGATGCCGCGGACGGAACCTCCCGCTCGCTCGGCGACTACGCCGGCCAGACGTTGCTGATTGTCAACGTTGCCAGCAAATGYGGTCTGACGCCGCAGTACGAGGGGCTGGAGTCCCTGTACCGGGATCTGCACGGCCGCGGCCTGGAGATCCTCGGCTTCCCGTGTAACCAGTTCGGCGGGCAGGAGCCGGGCACCGATGCCGAGATCCAGGAGTTCTGCGCCACGAAGTTCGACGTCACCTTCCCGGTCCTGGGGAAGATCGAGGTGAACGGACCCGACGCGGCCCCGCTGTACACCCACCTGCGTTCCGAGGCGCCCGGTGACTTCGGGCCCGATGCCGGTTTCCTCTACGAGCACATCAAGAAGACCCGGCCGGAAGCGATCGGCACCGACGAGATCAAGTGGAACTTCACCAAGTTCCTTGTCGACCCGGACGGAAAAGTGGTCCGCCGGTACGAGCCGACTGTCACCCCCGAGGAGATCCGCAAGGACCTCGAGGCCACCCTGGCCTGATGGTTCTCCCGTGCCCGGCCTGCCGCTATCGCCGGCCGGGCACGCCGAAGCCGACGGTGCCCGCCGGCTTCGCGGCAGGAGTAGGCGAGCGCGGTCAGCGGTCGCCGAACAGCGCCAGATAGCGTTCCGCCGCGTTCGGGTTCAGTACCGGCCTGTAYAGCGAGGACTCCACGTTCCCCTCCTCGGCGTTGTTGAAGTACGCCTCGTAGGCCAGGGCGTCGGCGTTCGCGGTGAAGGTCTCGTACATCTTCTGGATGTAGTAGGGGTTGTCGCCACCGCCGCCGGTCGTGCGCACCAGACCCCACTCCGGAACGGCGAACTTCTTGCCGTGGGCGCGGGCGAAGGCGATCACCGTGCACAGACCGGACCGCAGATGACATTGCCGGTCCCAGATCGTCTTACTGACGGACGCGGGGTAGGAGTCGTAGGAGTCGATGCTGACCACGTCGACGTAGTCGTCACCGGGATAGGCATCCCAGATGTCCTGACCGCTTACCGGCAGGTGATCCCGGTGCGCGGTCATGTTCCAGTCGATCCGCACGTGCGGCGCGGTCGACCGGATCGCCAGGACCGTGCGGCGGTAGCAGGTCTTCCAGGTCTCGACGTCGCGTGGATACCACCAGAACCAGTCACCGTTGAACTCCCAGCCGAGCCGGACGAAGGCGTCGCCGCGGCCGAACGTCGTCAGCGTGGTGCCGAACTGCCGCCAGTAGTTGTCGTAGGCGCCAGTCGCGCAGGTGGCCTCGTCGCCGTCTTTGGGAAACATCGGCTGGGCGACCGACAGGCCGCCGGGGAACTTGTCCCGGGTGAAGGCCTGCGTCGGCCAGCCGGCCGAGACCAGGTTGGTCCAGTCCTGCCGATCCGTGAAGACGACGGCCAGGTCCACCTTGCGGCCGGTGAAGACCGACCAGAGGTTGACGTCCGCAGGGTAGTTGCCGTTGGCGCCGGAGACCCAGCGCACGCCGCCGGGCTGGGGCGGCTTGGGTTTGTTCGAGCAGGAGCTGAGCCCGCCGGCGACCAGGCCGATGACCAGCAGGAGGAGCAGCGGCAGCGGGAGCGGATGGGCGGCACGTCTGTTCCTCGTCCGGGCGGYGCGGACGGTGCGGCGGCCGGCAGACCCCCACCCTCGCGGTGCCGGTCGCGGTCTCACGCGACGGAGGGTCTGTGCATGGTGGAGGGTCCGTGCATGGTGGAGGATCGCTGCGTACCCGAAGCCGTGGCAATGGCGCCGAGCAGCGGCGTCTCCACCGGGSCGGGCCGCCGAGCCTGTAGCCAGGCCTGCACGGCCTCGGCCTCGACCGCCCAGTCGTGACCGGGAACGAGCGCCTCACCCAGCTCCATGTGCGTGGCCATGGAGGGCTCCGGCACCAGCATCGTGCGGCGCAGCCGTTCGGGCCGCGCCAAGGCGACGGCGTTGAGTGTCGTGCGCAGCCCGCTCAGCACCACCCGACGAGCGATCCGCGCGGCGGGGGGTKGCGGGGCGAACGCAGGCGGTTCCCCGCTCAGCTCGGCCAGCCGGAAGGGCTGGAAACCCTGCAGAGTGAGACAGGTCGCGCGGTCGAAGGCGCCGCCGACGAACGGGATCGAGCGCAGCAGCAGTTCGTCCTCGAGCAGGGTGCCGACCCGCAGACCGAACGTGCTGGTCGTGGTGGCGGCCCTGGCCCAGGTCACGCCGTCGACCACCGGCGCGTGGGAGTGGCTGCCGCCGTCCCGGTGGATCATTGGCCGGCGGCGGGTGGTGGTTGAGGAGAATCGCAGCGTGCTGTAAAGGGTGAAGTAATCGACCGCGGGGAGCGCGGTCGCTGCCGCGACGAGACTGGAAAGCGATTTTTCCGTGTACAAATAGTCATCTTCGGCGAGCCAGACCAGATCGTCCGGCGACCAGCGCCGGACCCGCGGCATCCGCAGCACGTACCGGTAGGACGCGCGATTGCTGCCGCACTGCACCGACTGCACCTCGCCGGCGGACGTCATCACGGCAAGACGCTCYGCCGGCATAGGGCCGTCATTGACGAAGACGATCCGTACCGGGATGTCGACGTTCTCGACGGMCCGGAGGAGAGAGGCCAACGCAAGCATCTTGCTGTAGAAGGTCGGTCGGTTCTTCGTGTTCTCCGAACCGACCGACCGATAAAGAATACGCAGAATCATCGCAACCCCCCTACCGGCCCTGGCCCGGCAGCGCTCATCGTGGTGGCCTCGACGCCTCGGACACCGCCTCGACGCGGTCGGCCGAACATATTGCACACAGCTCGTACGTTACTGTGAAACATCATTATCATTGATCATTGCCGGTCCCGGTCGGGTGCTCCGGAACTCGGCCCTGTACGGCCGGTCCGGCCGGCTCGCCGGAAAGGGCGATCGCCGTGTCCCGTTCCACCTCCCGTKCGGCCCGGCGGACGAGGATGAACCAGATGGGGACGGTCACCCAGAAGGCAAGTATGTAACCGMAGACCGCGCCGGTGCCGCCGCCGATCTCCAGACCGACGATCGGATAGACGACAAGCTGGGGGGCGAGCACCGCATTCGCGCGGAAGGTGAGCTTGGCCTTGCCGAGCGCGTAGAGCATGCAGGCCGGCCCGACCGTCGCCGCGGGGCCCGCCTGCTGCACGATGGACAGCGCCAGCAGGTCGTGGGTCTGCTCCCAGGTCTGGCCGAGCAGCGAGTGCCCGATGCTCGTCGGCAGGACGAGAAAGATCGTCCCCCAGGCGGCGCCGGCCGCGACGATCACCGCGGACAGGGCGTAGGCGGCGCGGACCCGGGCTGCGGCCGAGAGGTCCTTGCGGCGGGAGAACTCGGGGATGGCCCAGCTCACGATCCCGACCGCGAGAATGGTCGTCGGTCCGAGCAGAGTCTGCACCCCGCGCAGCGCGCCGACCAGGTCGATCGCGCCCAGCGTACCGAGCAGCAGAGTGGATGCCTGCTGGGCGCCTTGGACGGTGAGGTACTCGGCGCTCATGTACCCGTTGACATCGCGGTGTTCGACGACCCACTGGCGCACGAGGCTCGGCRCCGGCTTGAAGCCGGCCTGCGTGACGCCCAGCATGGCGGCGACCGCGGCGGCGCCACCCCAGGCCAGCAGCATCGCCCACGAGGTGGAGACGTCGCGGACGATCAGCGCGTAGATGGCGGCGAACTGGACGATCGCCCAGATCCCGTCGTTGGCGGCGGCGGCGGCCGGGCGACCCTCGGCGAAGAAGACCTGCCGCCAGGCGTCCTGGAGCAGCAGCGTGGGAAAGACCAGTCCCATCGCGACCAGCGAGGCGCCGACCGAGCCGCCCATCGCCGCACCGACGGCAAGCGTCACGACCCCGCAGACCAGCCCGATCACGAGGGCGGTGCCGGTCCCCGCCGCGCCGGCCACCCGAAACACCCGCGGCGGCACGTCGGAGAACTTCATCCCCAGCGGAGCGGTGCCGACAGCCTTCGAGAACCCGATCATCAATGAGAAGATCGCGAAGGCGACGGCGAAGGCCCCGAACTCGGACTTGCTGACGCTGTGGGCGATGACGAAGGACATCACGGCGTTCGTCCCGCTGGAGAGCACCTGGTCGACGAGTGTCCAGATGGCCCGCGAGCGGCTGGAACCCCGGGTCGGTCGCTCGTCATGGTGGCGACCACCGGCCGGACCGCCGTCGTCCAGGATGGTCAGCCCGTAGTCGACCGGTTCCCCACAATCCGGGACTGCCGGTGCCTCGCGCCCCCGGTGGATCTCGCCGCGGCCGATCGGYGGGATGAGCCATTCGCCGGTCGCGGGACCCCACAGGGGGAGTAGCCCCTCGGGGGTCGGCCCGTCCAGTGCCGTCCCGAAGGCTTCCACGGCCGGGATCCGGCGGCCGCGCAGGCCGCGGATGACCTGGGTCCGCTCCCGGTCGAACTGTTCCGGTCGCGGCGACAGGGCGGCGGTGACCTCCGGCACGGGTTCCGTCCGGGGGCGTGGTGACTCGTGCTGCTGGGCCGTGGCCGGCGCGGATGTGTCCGGGCCGGTCACCGGAGCCCACCCGGCCCTCCGCCGGGTGGTACTCGGACGGTGGAGGGATCGCGGAGAGTCCTGATGATCGTCTTTTGCCGGGGGTCGGTGGCCGAACTCATTGATCCACCGCCGTCCGTCCTCTCCGTGCCGCATCGGTCCGACCCCGGCTCCCCGTGCCGGCCGGGCGAGCGACGCCGCCGCTTCCGCGGCGGACGACGATCGAGCCCACCGCGTCGCTTCTGACCAGGGCGCCAGTCGGCCAGGGTGCTAGCAGGATGGTAGCCCGATGGGATCGGAACGCTCGGCTAGGGCCGCTCGGGTGGATCTGGTCCGAGCGGACCCGACAACGGTGGTTGGCCAGAGCGGATCGCGGGGGCATGAAACGGGCGATGAGATCGCGATTCTCCGGCATGTGCCTGCCCCGTAGACGGTTCGCTCGCCTACGTCCGCAATCTTCCGCATCCAGGCTGATGGTCCGTAAGTTTAGCAGTCGGGCCTCGGCCCGATCCCCTTGTTACGTCGGTCACCCCCGGCAGGGCGGTACTCGGTGGCGGATCCAGTGAGGTGGGGTGYGCCATCCGATCCGCTTCCGGGACACCGGCTGCCGGCCGGATCAGGGCATCCCTGATGCCGGTGGCCGCGCTCGCGGAGGCCTGGACAAGGCAGGAGCGGGGCGTGGGCCGCATCATCAATTACCTGGAATAGCCCGCCTTGAATGGCCCGTCGCCCGTCTCATCGGTGGCGAGCAGGTCCTGCAGCTCGGTGACGACCTGCTGGAGCTGGTCGGCGAACGCGTACATCCCGTCCGCGACCGCACGCGGCGTGCTCAGGTAGAGGTTGAACCGGTCCGGCAGCAGCACGTAGGCGATGCCGATGCACTGGCTGCTGGTAGACCCGAAGCCGAAGAACTCGACGTTGGTGGACGGCGCGGAGCTGGTGCTCAGGTAGTCGTCGCGCGCCTTGAGCCAGCCCGGGGCCTCGTAGAGCGCGATCGGCTCGGTCACCCCCAGCCGCTCGCCTTGGCTGCGGGCGATGAACTGCAGCTCCCACAGGTGCTGCTCGGGGGCCCGCCCGGCCTGGCAGTCCTTCGCGCGCCGCACGTGCGCGTCGGCGGCGGCGCGGAACGCGGTCCGGCGGGTGGCGGTGTCGGTGTCCGGGTCGTTGAGTACGGTCACGAACCGCTGGATCTCCGGGGTGACGACCCGCATCGCTTCCGTGCGGCCGCGCCGCCAGTGCCGGGTGGCGATCGATTCGTAGGTGGCGCCGATGTGCCCCTTGGCCCGGCTGTGCGCCAGCTGGTAGGCGAGCTGCACGAATGCGTCCGGTGACGTCTTCAGTGMCTTGGCCCGGTTTTGCCCGAAGTCGGTGAAGGACAACACCGTTGAGGCGGTCGCCGCGGCGAACTCCGCGAACGACGCGCCGGCGGCGGCCACATCCGCCCGCAGGCTGGCGTCGAGGACGAACTCGACGGGCTCGATGACGGGTAGCCCCTGGGGCCGGGCGCCAGAGCTCGCCGAGTGCTCCGCGGGCGAGGTACCCAGCAGGTCGTCGACGAAGCTGAGGATCGTCGTCCCGTCCAGCCCGCAGTGCTCGACGTTGATGCCCGCCCGGCCGTCGGCGAAAACGATCAGTGACACCGCCTTGTCGAACCACCGGTTGGCGCTGTCGCYGTGGAGCAGGTGGTCACACGCGGCCAGGTTGTCCTTGGGGGTGAAGTCTTCCAGGCACAGGGCGAACAGCGCGGTCTCGATCGTGTCGAGCGCGGCCGCGTTGGCGGGGTCCAGAGCGAGCAGCGTCTGGYGGCTCGCGGCCCAGTCAGCCCGGGCCTTGGTGGTGAGCTGGCCGACGGCRGCGTCCGCCGGAATCCGCGACGCGGCGGCCTTCACCACGGCGCGCAGGCCCGCCGCGAGGTCGTCCAGGGTGTACGGGTGACCGTCCGGCCCGACGACGTCCAGCCGGACGATGTTTCCCCGGTGGAAGACGACGATGTGGCGGGCCTGGGACGGCCCGGGCCACTGCTCGCTGTACGGGGTGCGCACGGTGTCCTGGACCGTTCCCGGGATCCGGGTCGTGGAGAACAGGAACGTGTTCTGCGCCATCGACAGCGTCTGGCCGCGCTGGACGATCGGCTCGACCCGCTCGTCGTCGAGGCGCAGCTTGTAGTCGACGGCTGCCGCCACGAGCCCRGCGGCCCGCTCCACCTGCGGCTGCTCGGCGGACAGACCCTCGGCGTCCTTGAACAGGAAGATGTAGTTCGCGTTGAGCGCGATGCGGTCGCGCCGGCCGAGGTAGCGGGAGTCCCAGAAGCCGTCCAGCCAGCTGTGTACGCCCTCGGTGGCGTCGTAGCGCTCCAGCGCCGCGTGCAGGGTGGGGCCGGGGCCGCCCGGTGCCTGGAAGGCCGCGACGGCTGCCTCGGTCGTCGCCTGCTCGGCCGGGGTCAGCAGCGGCGCGGACCAGGCAAGGAAACGTTCGCAGCTCTCCGCCAGCGTGGGCAATGGCACCCGGGGCAGCAGATCGTCGTTCGCGAAGGTTCCGGTGGATCGCTGGGAGCTACTGATCGCATTCATGCTGGGCCTCGGGTTGTCTCGGGGAACTCGTCTCGGGGACACGGTCATGGTGAACGCCACAGGCTGCGTTGGGTCCATGGTCGCCGAGATTCCACGGGTGGCGGGCGTTCCATCGGACATTCGGCTCGTACGGTTCATCCGACTCGCATGATGGCCGGGGCGCCCTCGACCTACCGGCCGCGCGGGGGACGCCGCCGGCACCGGTCGCCCGTCAGCCTGGCGGAACCGGCCGGGTGGATGTCGCCGCCGGTCGCCGGCCGGAGGCGGGATGAGCGGTCGAGGGACTGGTCACCCCGCGCGGCCGAGAGATGTGCAGCTGGGCGTACAGCCAGCCCTCGGCCTCCAGCCCCCGTGGATCGACGCCGACGGTGGACAGCGTGTCGAGCACGAGCGACTGCTCCTCGGCGGAGGCGAAGCGCCGCTGCCGGAAAACGCCGTTGACGTGCACGGTCTCATACCCGAGCCCCGCGAGCGTCGCCTCGACCGGTTCGAACGGGAACATCCGCAGCACGAAGTGGGCCATCCACGGCCTGCGCTCACCGGCCGCGCGGGCCACCCGGGCGATGGTCCGCTCGGTGACGTACCCGAGGCAGCCCGTCGAGACGACGATGTCCGTTCCGACGAGCCGCTCCCGTTCGGCGTCGGTCGGGTCCCGGTCCTCCAGGTTGGCGTGCACGGCGTCATCGAGGAACCCAGCCGCGGACGCATAGGAGATGGCCGGCCCCGAGCTGTCCAGACCGAGGAACCGGCTCGTCTCCAGCCCGTCGCGGGACCGGACGAGTTCGCGGTCACGGGCGAGCAGCACGTCCCGGGTCGGCCGGGTTCCGGGCGGTGCGTAGCGCTCGTGCAGGTCGTCAAACGTCACGTCACAGCGGAGCAGCGCGGCGTTGATCCCGTAGGAGCAGCCCACGTCCAAGACCGTCGGCGGTCGTCCCCGGACCATCCGGAATTCCCGGATGAGCTGGCTGAAGTACGGTTTGGCGAGCTGCGGGATACGATAGTCGAGTTTCCGCAGGGTACTGAAGTAGGCGTGCGGGTCGGGCTGCGTGTAGATGTGGTCGAGCGAGATCTTCCCGCTGTCGTCGAACCGCCTCGTCCCGGTGGGGTACGCGGCCTCGGAGGAATTCGTGGTTCCGTCGGAGTCGGTGGTCTCGGCAGAATATCTGCTGTCGTCGGAATACACGCGTCTGGCGCTCCTTGTGACGGGCGGTCGGGGCAGACAGGCCGGTGCTGAAGCAGCTCGCCGACCGAGTTCTGGTCCAGCTAGTCCAGCAGCTGGTCGACGCGGACCGCGCTCTTCTCCGCCGCCAGGTGCCGCGGAAGGACCCGGCCGAAGAGCTGCTTCGTGCGCGCGACACTGCCGACGACCCCGGGGTGCCCGGTGTAGGCGAAGATTGCGGAATGCCGGGCCGTGTCGCCCTCGACCGGGCTCACCCGGTGCATCGAATAGCGGCCCAGGAAAAGCTGGAGATCACCCGGTCGGAGGGCGAGACGCCGGACCAGATGGCCGCCCTCGCCCGCCAGCACGGCCCGCACGTCGGCGAAGTTCTCCGCCTGCGCGGACCTGATGTTCGGGCAGTACTCGAAGTCGCCCCCGGCCCGCGGCGCCTGCGTGAGCAGGCTCACCGCGAATTCGTTCGTGTCGAAGTGCCAGGGGTGCTCCAGCCCGGGGGCGATGATGTTGAGGCACAGCCCGGCCAGCGGGTCGGCGAGTTCGTGGACTCTCGGCAGGTCGAAGCAGCCGGCGATGAAATGCTGGAAGAGCTCGCTGGTGTAGAGGCGGTGGACGGCGAATTCGGTGGGAATCTGGTCGCGGGCGACGAAGGCATTCCCCCGCCGCATCGTGAACCGGCCCGGATGATCGGCCGGCAACGACGGGTCGACCGCGATGTTGTAGGCGTTGACCGTCTCGACCTCGTCATACGCGAGCGGAGCGACGGTGGCGCACTCCTGCGCGACCGCGGTGAATGCGGAGGGCCGGACGAATTCCGGGAGGACACAGCATCCGCGAGTGCGCAGTTCCTCCCGGGCCCACGAGACGACGTCCCGCCAGGCGTGGCTCGAAGGTTCGGTGAGAGGGTAACGAACGGTATTGATCAGCTCGCTGATGGACCAGGTTTCCGTCGCAACCATGTGACTCCTCTCCGCCGCTACGCGGCGGCCCCGGGTCGCCGATGGGAACCGTCCACGACCTCGATGCGATTTGTCACATGGTCGCCCGATGGTCATGATGGCGAAAGTCAGTGTGAGATGTCACACGCCTGTGCTCGCGCGGGACGCGAATCCCGCCCGCCTGCCGCCATTCCAGCAACCCGGCCACGACCTGTCGCGGAGCCACCATCTTCGGGGCGTCCCGCGTCCTCGTCCTGAGCGGCTGTACGTGGGTGCCCGCGGGCCCGGCGGGCGACCGGCCCCGGCCACCGTCGATGCGAACTGGCCGTACCGGCCCCTGTCTGGCCCGGCCGGAAGGTGCCCGGCGCAGGACGCCAACCGTCGGGATCTCAGCCTTCTCGTGTTCACCGGAGATGCGTCCGGCGGGTCCGGTGCAGCGACGTCCGGTAGAGCCATATCTGGTATCGCCATGTCCGGTGCAGCGACGTCCGGTACCGCCACATTCGGTACCGCCACGTCCCGTACCGGCGTGCCCGGGAGCGATCCCGGCCCGACCCCGCCGCAACGGCCGATGCCCGAAGGCTGATCCGATGCCTGGAGCCGGCCGTTCCGGGGAGGGAGTCGGTCATCGTACGAGKTTTCAGGAGCTTACGAGCTTCAGCGCCTGGYGGATCTCGCCGAGACGGTTCCATTGTTCGTTGCTGAGAATCGAGACGGCGGCGTGGAACACGCCGTCCTGTTCCTTCGCGATGTGCCTGCGCAGCAGGCTCATCGCCTCGATGACCCGTGTCGGCCAAGCGGGATCGACCCGGGCGGTGCCGTCGRTCGCCCCGGCGAGCACAGCCTCGATCCGGCGGTGCTCGCTCTGCAGGATCGCGATCTGTTCGGGGAACTCGAGTGCCATCGCRGGGAACAGACCCTTCTCCTCCACCACCGTATGCGGCTGGAGAACCGCCGACATCTGCTCACAGAGTGTCACCATTGCCCCGACATCACCCTGTCGATATGCCTCGTGCGTGTCGGCGATGAGATCGGTGACCTGGTCATGTTCCCCGATCAGGGTCGCGATCGCCGGCAGTGACTGACAGTTGCAGTATTCACGCATAGTACCCACCTTGGGTAGAAGAAGATCAGCGACGACCCCGCGTCCCGCGTGCCCCACCGGCAGCGTCGCCATCCCATCCCCACTCGCACGGCGGCGCTCGTGTCGCGCCGCTCATGGTCATCATCGAATGGCCAGGGCGGCTCCCACACGGCCGATAGTCCTGTCCGGTGCCCTACCAATGGCGGCAGGGCAGCGGTCCGCGAGTCGCCCTTCCCCACGGCCGATCGGAACGAACGGGCAGCATCCGCGCGGTGCCGGCGACAGCGAGCAGCAGCCCCACGACGGCGACGGAGATGGTGTCGGCGGCTGCGACGACCGGTCAGTCCTGACTGTTAGTCCTGACTCTGGTTCAGTCCTGACTGGCGAGATAGCCGATGACCATCGCACCCCACCATCCGGCCTGGGAGAGCAGGTTACTGATTATCGATCGGGCCAGGAGCGCCCGGGACGGAACGGTGGCGGACTGCTCCAGCCGGTRCTGGATCGCCCAGATGTGCAGGCCGTTGAGGGCGATGAGGAGCACCAGTCCGATCTTCACCTGGGTCAGTCGCCTGGACAGGTCCGGATGCAGCAGGATGCYGCTGAGCACGAGCCCCGCCAGACCAGCCCAGATCATCACGTGCAGGCCGCTGGCCACCCGGATGACGTCCGGGAAGCTGCGCCGACCGAACAGCCATGACAGGGCGAAGAAGTCGATGGCGAGGACCGCGCCGAACCCGCCCACGAGCGCGGCGAGATGCACGAACAGGGCGGCGGTGTGCAGGGTCGGGTCGGCGGTGAGGTGGGCGGCGGTCCAGACGGCGGCCGCCCACCCGACGACGAGCGCTGTTCCGGTGGCGAGGAAAACGGCCCATCGTGGCAGAACCCCGCTGGCAGGCGGGGAGGGCTGGGCGATGACCAGGACCGGGACAGGCCGCGGGTCCGCGGGCAGGGAAACGAGCCGCTCGGGGACCTTATCTCCGTGATCACGCATGACTAGTGCCTGAGCGTGACGTTGGTGAAGGTGGCAGTCGTGCCGCTGGCCAACGCCGGCGTGTGGCCTTCCTCGCCGTGCCGGAAGAAGGTCGGTACCCCGATTGTTGCGCGCAACGTGTAGCTGCCGTCCCGCGGGATCGAGAAGTTGTTCGCGTAGTGGAAGAATTCGGCGTAGTAGAAGTTGAGTGTCTTCTCCTCCGCAACCGTGCCCTTGCCGTCGATGACCGCGAGCGTGATTGGTACGTTCGGCACGATCCGKCCCGTGGCCGCCTCCACGGGGATGATCTCAATGTGGTGCGTCTCGTCGGCGGCGGGCTTGCGGAGTATCTGCTGCCCGCCTTTGCCCTCGTACCAGGGTTCCGCGGCCTCGACGATGTAGCCGATTTTCCACGGTCCGCTCTGGACCTCGCCTCCTTCGGACCGGATCTCCTTGGCGAGCGTCGTGTACTGCTTGAACACGCCCTCCGGTACCGCGACGGAGAAGGTGGTCGAGCTGCTTACCGGGTGTCCCGGGGAAGCCGTCGTGGCGTCGGTCGTCGAATCGTCGGAGCAGGCGGTGAGACCGAGCAGCAGGGAGACGGCCAGTACGGGCAAGGCTGTTCGCTGGGGCATACGTCCTCCTCGGGGAAGCCTGATATTAGGTTAGGCTAACCTAAATTGATCAGGTTCCGTCAAGGGAATCACCCTTCCGGTCTATGTAAGCTACTCTCGGTAAGCATTAGCGCCGGGAGGCCTCGGCCTCCCGGCGCACCACGTGCCCTGGCCCGCCGATCGTTGGAAAGGTGGGCGCGGCCACGCCGCCGAACTCAGCAGATGCGGGGGAGCTGCTCGCCGAGCGGCCGGTCGACGATGCGGGTTCCCCCGAACGCGGTGCGCCCGACAACCACGCCCGGATGCTCCGCGGTGACCGTGCCGATGACGGCCGCGTCACGCCCCGCCGGATGCGCCCGCATCGCCGCGAGCGCCGCGTCGGCGTCGGCGTCGGCGACGAACGCGACCAGCTTGCCCTCGTTCGCCACGTGCAGCGGGTCGAGGCCGAGGAACCCGCAGGCCGCCTCGACCGCGGGCGGCACCGGCACGGCGCGCTCGGCGAACTCGATGCCCGTCCCGGACGCGGCGGCGATCTCGCACAGCGCGGTCGCGAGGCCACCTCGGGTCGGGTCGCGCAGCGCGTGGACCCCCGGGGCGGCCGCCAGCACCGCCGCGACCAGCCCGTGCAGCGCCGTCGTGTCGGAGCGGACCTCGCCGCCGAACTCCAGCCCGTCGCGCACGCTCAGCACGGCGACACCGTGCTCGCCGACGGGACCGGAGACGATGACCCGGTCGCCGGGTCTCGCCCGTTCGGGGCGGATGTCCACCTCGGCCGGGACGAGCCCGATGCCGCTGGTGTTCACGTACAGACCGTCGGCCAGCCCGCGCTCGACGACCTTGGTGTCCCCGGTCGCCAGCCGCACCCCCGCCGCGGCGGCGGCCCGGCCCATCGCCTGYGCCACCCGGCCCAGGACCGCGAGCTCCAGGCCCTCCTCGAGGATGAACCCGGCCGAGAGCGCCACCGGCACCGCGCYGGCACAGGCCAGGTCGTTGATGGTGCCGTGGACCGCGAGCTCGCCGATGGAGCCACCGGGGAAGAACAGCGGGCGCACCACGTACGAGTCGGTGGAGAACGCGAGCCGGGCGCCCGCGACATCCAGGACCGCCGAGTCCGCCGGTGCCCGCGCCGTGTCGGTGGTCCCGAACGCGGGCAGGAACAGATGCTCGATCAGCTCGCTCGACAGTACGCCGCCGCCGCCGTGCCCCAGTACCACCTGGTGATGGTCACGCAGCGGAAGTGGGCAGGTCCAACYGGTCGGGTCGACGGGGTCAGCCACGGCTGCCCGCCGGAGTCAGTCGCCGGAACTGGAAGTAGGCGGCGCATGCCCCCTCCGCCGAGACCATCGTCGCGCCGAGCGGGGTGCGTGGCGTGCAGGAGGTTCCGAACGCCGGGCACTGCGGCGGTTTGACCAGGCCCTGCAACACCTCGCCGCTGCGGCATTCGGCCGGTTCGGCCACCGTGAGGCCCTCGACGTCGAAGCGGACCTCGGCGTCGAAGTCCCGGTACGCCGCGGACAGCCGCCAACCCGAGTCCGGGATTGTCCCGATTCCCCGCCAGGCCCGGTCACACACCGTGAAAACCTCGGCGAGGATTTCCCGGGCCGCCGGGTTGCCCGCCGGCCGCACCGCCCGCGGGTAGGCGTTCGCGAGTTCTGCCCGCCCCGCCTCGAGCTGCTCGACGGCGTGRCGCACCCCGTCGAGCAGGTCGAGCGGCTCGAAACCGGTGACGACGATCGGTACCCGGTAGGTCGCCACCAATGGCTCGTACTGGAAGGTGCCCATCACCGTGCACACGTGGCCGGCTGCCAGGAACGCCGCCACCCGGTTCGCCGGCGAGGAGAGGACCGCGGTCATCGCCGGCGGCACCAGCACGTGGCTGACAAGTACGGAGAAGTTGTCGATTCCACGGCGCCGGGCCGTCACCACGGCCATCGCGTTGGCTGGGGCGGTGGTCTCGAAGCCCACTCCGAAGAACACGACCTGGCGGTCCGGGTTCTCCTCGGCGAGGCGGACCGCGTCGAGCGGCGAGTAGACCACCCGGACGTCCCCGCCACGCGCCCGGACCATGAACAGGTCCATGCCGCTGCCGGGGACCCGCAGCATGTCCCCGAACGAGCAGAAGATCACCTCGGGGCGGGCGGCGATCGCCAGCGCCCGGTCGATCGTCTCCAGCGGCGTGACGCACACTGGGCAGCCGGGGCCGTGGATGAACTCGACCTGGTCCGTGAGGAGCTGATCGATTCCGTTGCGGATGATCGAGTGGGTCTGGCCGCCGCAGACCTCCATGATCGCCCAGCGCCGGGTCGCGGTGGCGATGATCGCATCCAGCAGCCGGCGGGCCAACGCCGGGTCGCGGAACTCCGCCAGGTACCTCACCGGCCCGGCCCGGTCATGCCCGGTTCCGCCGCGCGCGATCCCAGCTCCTCCTCGAGCAGCCCCAGGTCCCGGAACATCGCGAGGGTCTCCCGCGCCGCGGCCTCGTCCAGCCTGATCAGCCCGAAGCCGGCATGGATGATCGTGTACTGCCCGACGGTCGCGTCGGGCAGGTAGGCGAGGCACACCGTCTTGGTGACGCCGCCGAAATCGACGATCGCCATCCGCGTACCACGGTCGTCCCAGATCTCGATGATCCGGCCCGGTATCCCCAGACACATGCCTCAGGCTTCCTTCCCGCCGAAGGTCGGCTCCGTCGGGCGGCTCAGCGCCGCGACCGCCGCCTGGCCCAGCGCCAGCCCACCGTCGCCCGGCGGCACCACCCGATGGACGAGTACGTCGAACCCGGCAGTGGCGAGCCGGGCGCGGCAGGCCCGCGTCAGCACTACGTTGGCGAACACCCCGCCGGTCAGACCGACCAGGCGGACTCCGTACCGCCGCCGCGCGAGCCCCGCGACCTCGGCCACCGCGTCCGCGACCGCCAGATGGAACGCGCCGGCCAGCACCGGCACCGCCACTCCCGCCCGCAGACCGGCGACGATCCCCGCGAGCACCCCCACCGGGTCGAGGACGCCGTTCGCCAGGCCGAAGGAGAGCCGGCAGGCACCGGCGCCGCCGAGTCCGGCGCCGCCGAGTCCGGCGCCGCCGAGTCCGGCGCCGCCGAACTCCGCCGCGGCGAGCGCCTCCAGCTCGACGGCGGCCTGCGCCTCGTAGGTGATCCGGTGACGCACCCCGAGCAGTGACGCCACCGCGTCGAACAGGCGGCCCATGCTCGTGCAGGGCACGCAGGCCACGCCCCGGTCCAGCGCGGTGCGCAGGGTGCGCAACTCCGCCACGGAGCAGGCCCGCACCGGCGCCAGGTCCGCGGTCCAGTCCAGGTCGGCGGCGGCCAGATGGGCGAGCGCGACCCGGTACGGATTGCGGACGGCGGCGTCGCCCCCGGGCAGGCCGATCGGACGCAGGTGCGCGACCCGCTCGGCGCGGGCGACGTCCGGGCCTACCAGCAGCACCTCGCCGCCCCAGATCGTGCCGTCGAGCCCGTAGCCGGTGCCGTCGAACGCGACCCCGAGGATGGTGTCGCCGAGCCTGCCGTGCTCGGCGAGTAGGGCGGCCACATGGGCATGGTGGTGCTGGACCAGGTGCGGCAATCGGCCGGCGGACCGTGACCCGTGGGTGGAGGTCTGGTTCGCCCCCGCCGCCGGGTCCCCGGCTGCCGCCTGTTCGGTCCCCGTAGCCGCCGCGCGTTCGGCCCAGGCCCGGGTGACGTATCCCGGATGGAGGTCGGCGGCGAGCGTCTCCGGCGCGACGCCGTACAGATCGGTCAGGTGCGCGGCGGAGCGCTCGAAGGCCCTGAGCGCCGCCAGGCTGCCCATGTCACCCAGATGCTGGGACACGAACGCGCGACGGTCCGTGGTGAGGCAGAACGTGCTCTTGCCCTCGCCGCCCACGGCGAGCACCGACCGGACGGGGCGGCCGAGGTCCACCGGCAGCGGAACGTATCCGCGGGAGCGCCGCACCGGCAGCACCTGCCCGTCGTCTCCGTCGTCCCCGTAGCCGCAGCGCACCACCGAGTCGTCACACGGCAGGAGGATCGGTCGGTCGTGCCGGAGGAACGCATCAGCGAGGCCGGCGAGCCGGTCCCGCGCGTCGTCGTCGGCGAAGCAGATGGGCTCGCCCGAACGGTTGCCACTGGTCATCACCAGCATCCGCGGCGGTCGCGGGCCGCCACCCGGGACCGGCGCGAACAGCAGGTGGTGCACGGGTGTGTACGGCAGCAGCAGCCCCACCAGCGGAGTGCCGGGGGCGACCAGCCGCGACATCCCCGATATCCCTGACATCCCCGCCGCGGGCGAGCGGCGGACGAGCACGATCGGAGCGGCCGGCGATGCCAGCAGCGCCGCCTCCGCCGACGACAGGTCGGCCACCAGGGCGGCCGTCGCCAGGTCGCGCACCATCACCGCGAACGGCTTGTCGGGCCGGTCCTTGCGGGCGCGCAGGCGCGCCAGGGCCGTGTCGCCGGCCGTGTCGCCCGGGTCGTTCTCGGCCGAGCAGGCCAGGTGGTAGCCGCCGACGCCCTTGACCGCGACCACCGCGCCGTCCGCCAGTGCCCGCTGGGCCGCCGCCAGCGCGGCGTCCGTGCCGTGGACCTCCGGTCCGGTGCCGTCCGCGGGGCTGAACCACAGCTTCGGTCCGCAGGACGGGCAGGCGACGGGTTCGGCGTGGAAACGGCGGTCCGCCGGGTCGGCGTACTCCGCCGCGCACCGCGCGCACATCGGGAAGCGGGCCATCGTCGTGGCCGCGCGGTCATACGGCAGCGCGCTGATGATCGTGTACCGCGGGCCGCAGTTGGTGCAGGTGATGAACGGGTGGCGGTGGCGCCGGTCGGTCGGGTCGAACATCTCGCGCAGGCAGTCGGYGCACACCGCGGTGTCCGCGGGTACCAGGGTGCGATCGCCGGGAACGGTCGCGCCGGCCACGATCCGGAACCCGGCGTCGCCGGCGGTCGACCGGGTCACGCTCGTCACCGTGACGCGCTCGATGCGCGCGAGCGGTGGCGCCTGCGGTTCGAGTCGGCRCAGGAACTCGGCCACGGCCACCTCGTCGCCTTCGACCTCGGCGAACACCGAGGTCGAGTCGTTGCCGACGAATCCCGCGAGCCCGAGGGTGCCCGCGAGCCGGTGGACGTAGGGCCGGAAACCGACGCCCTGGACGACGCCCTCCACCACGACCCGGCGCCGGACCCGGCGCCCGGTCCGCCCGGTCCGCCCGGTCCGCCCTCCGGTCATACCCGCCGCCAGATCATGACCCGGTTGTTGCCCGAGTCCGCCACCGCGAGCCGGTCGCCGCGCACCGAGAGGCCGTACGGCCAGCAGAAGGTGTCGGCCTCGACGCGGGTCCACCGGTTCTCCCCGGTCTCGGCGAACGACGGCTGGCCGAGCACACCGGTCGCGGGCGTGGAACTGCGCCGCGGCAGCTCCTCCCACAGCAGGACGCGGTTGTTGGCGGTGTCCGCGACGGCCAGCAGGTGCCCGTCGCTGTCGACGGCGTAGGGGAAGCGCAGGACGTCGGCCCGGCCGGGCGCGTAGGGGAACTCCCCGGAGCATGCGAGATCGGGCTGGCCGAGCACCAGATCGGCGTCGCCGTCGGCGTCGGGATGGGGGGCCCAGCCGAGCAGCCGGTGGTTGCCGGCGTCCGCGACCAGCAGCCGGTCGGCGGTGCCGGCGAGGTCGTGCGGCCACCGGAAGCTCGCCGGACCGGCCGCGCCGCCACGGTTCTCGTCCCGGCGGGTGGGATCGGGCTGCCCCAGCACCAGGTCGGGTAGCCGGCCGGGCGAGGACGGCAGGCCATTCGACCAGCCCAGGATCCGCCGGTTACCGGTGTCGGCGACGTAGAAGCGCCCACCCACCACGGCCACCCCGAAGGGCCAGTAGAAGGTGTCTGGTCCGCACGGGCCGCCCCGGTTCTCGCGGACGGCGTCGGCGTCCGGCTGCCCGAGCACGAGGTCGGGGGCGGTGTCGGTGACCGTCGGGACCTCGTTCCAGACCAGCACCCGGTGGTGCCAGGCATCGGCGACCACGAGCCGGCCATCCGTGACGAGCACGCCGGTCGGCAGGTGCAGGCCGCGTTCGGGCCCGCGCCCCGCGGCCGCCGGCCCTTCGCTCGTCGCGTCGGCCTGGCCGAGCACGACGTCGGCGGGGGCGCCRTCGACGGCCGGCAGACCATGCCAGATCAGCACCCGGTGGTTACCCGAGTCCGCCACCACGAGCAGGTCGTCGCCGAGCCACACCCCGCGCGGCGCGTACAGCCGGGACGCCGACGGCCGCGCCGACGGCAGGGCCAGCCCGCCGGGCGCCGGGGCGCCGATCCACACCGCCGGTTCCCAGCTCCCCGCCCATCCGCCCCGTCCCGCCTGGCCGCCCCGTCCCGCCTGGCCGCCCCGTCCCGCCTGGCCGTCCTGCCCCACCCATCTGGTCGGAGTGCTCGGAGTGGCGTCACCGAGTGTTCCGCTGCCGGGCGTCACGTCGGCTTCGCGGTGAGTCGGCGGGCGATCTCGTCGAGCACCCCGCGCACGGCCAGGACGGCGTCGGGGTCCCCGACCTCCTCGAAGATCGCCCGTGCCTCGTGCAGCACCGCCTGCGCCGGGTCGAAGAGGCCGAGGTGGGCCAGGGCGTTGCCCTGGTTCGCCCGAGCCCGGGCGTAGCCGAGGGGGTCGGCGTCGCGGTCGCGGGCGGCGATGACCTCCTGGTAGCGCGCGACCGCCTCCCGCAGGTTGTCCTCCCGGTGTGCGGACGGCGCGTAGACCAAGGCGTTGGCCAGGTTGAGCTGGGTGCTGGCCCACCGCTCGGGATGAGTCTCGCGGGTGTAGACGGACAGAGCGGTCCGCAGGCCCTGCACAGCCACGCCGACCCGCAGCTGGTCGGACGCCTGCGCCATCGGCATGGTCAGATACGCCGTGGCGAGGTTGACCTGTGCCGCCGCGAACAGCTCCGGGGCGGTGTCGATGCGGACCAGGCGCAGCGCCGAGAGGTAGTGCTCCACCGCGACCTTCAGGCCCGCCGGATCGTCCCCGGCCAGCTCCTGGTAGGCCGAACCGAGGCTCAGGTGCAGCTCGGCCCGGCCGACCGTGAGGTCGGTGGCGGCCAGCGCGGCGAGCGCCGCCGTCAGCTCTGCGATGACGGCCGGGCTCGGTCCCTCGACTCCGCGACGCAGGTCCGCCGCGGTGGACCTGAGCTGGGCGGCGAGACCGGGGGAGGGTTCCCGCGCCGCGGCGATGGCCCGCTCCAGCAGCCCCGCTGCCTCGCCCGTCCGGCCGGCGGCCATGGCGTGGGCGGCGTGTGCGGACCACACCATCGCCGCGATCTCGTCGGTCTCCCCGCCGGGCGGCGGAGGTTCGTCCAGCTCGCCCAGGGCGAACCGGACTACGTCCACCAGGATCCCCAGCTCGTCGCCGAGCGCCCGGCGCAGTGCCACCGGGTCTTCGGGGTCCGCGCCCGCTGGTCGCAGCACGAAGCGGTTGTAGCGGTCGACCGGGTCGTCGCCGCGCAGCTGCCCGAGGGCCGCGACGACCTCCCCGCGGTAGGCGAGCTCCAGCGCGGCCAGCTCCGCCGGCCAGGCCACCGGCACCTTCCCGGCCGCCAATGTCCGGCGCAGGTCGGCCGTGGCCTCGCCGCCCGGCACGAGCAGGAAGCCGGCCGGCAGCGGAAAGACCCCGACGGGCTGCGGGCGCGCGCAGGTCACGCCCGTGCTGATGACGTCGTCCTCACCCATGCGCGTCCTCACCCATGCGTCTGGTCATCTGGACCTGTGCGTCCGGTCATCCATGCGTCCGGTCATCCGTCCGTTCCGCCGGTCCCGGGGGCGAGACCAGAGATGATCATGTCCCGGACCTGTTCCATCGCCCGGCGCACCGCGGGACTGAGATCGGCGCCGGGCTCCACGCCGCCCGCCTCGATGAGGTAGACGACGACGTCGTCCGGGTAGCCGTCGCCGAGCAGCCAGCGCCCGAACGCCAGCGCCTGGTCCCAGCGGAAGGCGTGCGGGTGCGGCGCGTCCAGGGGCAGGTTCTCCAGCTGTGCGCCCGGGACCTCGAACACGGTCCCGGGCTCGGCCCCGGTGCGGCTGGCGTCGACGACCACGACCCGGCGTGCGCCGCGCATCGCGAACGCCGTGTCCATCCCGGCGGTCCCCCCGTCGACCAGGCGCACCCCGGCCGGGACGCCCGTCTCGGCGAGCCGGCGGACCAGGATCGGCCCGACCCCGTCGTCACCGCGCAGCAGGTTGCCGCAGCCGATCACGGCCACCTCGCACCCTGGTGGTTCGAAACCGGGCGGATCGACCTGCACCCGCGGCCCGACCGGGGGCCGCGAGGCGGCACCCGCCTCGCGATCCCCGGTCATAGGTCGGTCCCGGTCATAGGTTGTCGTTGATGACGAACCTGCTGAGCTCCCGGCCGGTCCTGCCGTCGTAGGCGTGGACCGTGCAGACCAGGCACGAGTCGAAGCTGCGGGCCACGTGGCCGAGCTCGATCGGGTTCTCCGGATCCACGATGGGCGTGCCGACGAGGGCCTGCTCGATGGGACCGGGCGCCTCGGAGCCGTCGCGGGGGCCGATGTTCCAGGCGGTCGGGGTGACCACCTGGTAGTTCGYGATCTTGCCGTCCTCGATGACGATCCAGTCCGAGAGCGAGCCGCGGGCCGCCTCCGTGGAACCGAAGCCGCGCCCTTCGGTGTACTCCACCGGCTTGAGGTGAAACGGCTCGCGTAGGTCCAGCTGGTCGAGCCAGGCCCGCGTCCACTGGTAGTACCTGGCGGCCTCGTGCATCCGGGCCAGCAGGCGGACCATCACCGACGGGCCGATGGCCGCCAGGATGTCCCCGAACAACGGGTCGTCGTCCTGGTGGGCACCCGCGCCGGGAGCCGCGGCTGCGACGCGGCGGGCGAGTGGCCCGGCCTCCAACGGCAGGTATCCGTGGTTCGGCACCTCGTACCGGGGTGACTTCGCCCAGCTGTACTTGCCCTCCTCCCGGCCGCGCGCCGGATCGATGGGCCGGGTCTCGCCGTCGAACGGGTGGCGCGCCTCGGTTCCCTCGTAGAACRAGTGGGTGACGTCCTCCCGCACCCGGGCCTGGTCGAACTCGAAGTACCCGCCGCCCGCGTACACCCCGGACCGGCCGATGAGTGCCGCGTTGCGGCCGGAGATGGTCGGCCGGGTGTAGAGGTCGGGGGCGAAGTACGTCCCGGTCGCCAGGTAGTTGCCGACTCCCTGGCCGTAGCGATCCAGGCCGATGTCTAGGCAGTACCGGAGGAAGAAGCCGCAGTCGCTGTCGTGCTGGGCGGGGTTCTCGTCCACCCAGGCGAGCACGTCCTGCCAGGTACGGTTGGCCAGCCAGCGCTCCACCGAGCAGCCGAGCCACTGCTTCTCCAGCCAGTTGACCTTCCAGTGCTCCAGGATGGCGATGGAGCGGGTCACGTCCGACAGCGTCGGCGCGCACATCACCCCGCCGGGCACCATGAAGCTGGAGTGCGGCCACTGCCCGCCGAAGATGGCGTAGACCTCCACCGGCTTGGCCGACAGCACCACCGCCGGGCCGTAGCTGCTGCCGGTGTAGGGCGCGAACCGCCGTACCGCCTCCTCATACAGCGGCGAGGAGGCGTATTTCCGGTTCGTGAGGTCGATGGCGAACAGCGCGTAGAAGCAGCGCGGGATGCTCTGCAACGTCTCGCACGCCTGCGCGATGTTGCGGACCAGCGTCGCGTTGGGCGGCATCTCGGTGCGCCACGCGACGTCCAGCGCGTACGCCGACTTGTACAGGTGGCTGCCCCCGCAGATCCCGCAGATCCGCGGGGTCACGATCAGGCCCGCCTGCGGGTCCTTGCCGCGCAGGATGATCTCAAAACCCCGGAACATCGCCGCCTCGGTCCACGCCGAGGTGACCACCCCGTCGTCGATCGTGACCCGGACGTCGAGGTCGCCCTCGACGCGCCCCAACGGGCTGACGTTGAGATCGACGGTGGCCATTGGAATCCTCTCTTCTCCCCGTCCGTTCCTCGCGGTCTCCGGTCGGAGCACGCGCGGCTACCGGCTACCGGCCGGCTAGACGACGAACATGTCCTCCTTCGACCACTGCGGGGCGACTATCCGGGCAGCTGCCGCGTGTGCCAGGTAGCCGAGGTGGCCGCTGCCCGCCGGCACCTCCCGCGGAATGAGCCCGCCGACCTTCCGGGTCCTGAAGATCGTGCCGGGGGCGAGGTCGAAGAATGGGAACTCCGGCTCCGTGCACCCGATGCACGGCATGCCGGCGCGGGTCTTCGACGACTGGCGGTTCCACAGGATCCGGTTGCACGGGGAGTGGGTCATCGGGCCGCGGCAGCCGAACTCGTAGAACAGGCAGCCCTTGCGGGTCCCGTCCCCGAAAGCCAGGGTCGACTGCTTGTATTCGAAGTACTCCGCCCTGGTGCAGCCGGTCTGGGTGAATGTCGTGAAGAACGTCCGTGGCCGGTGCAGCTCGTCGAGCGCGATGTCGGYGGCCCGGCCGGTGGCCAGCGCCACGATGATCTGCGTGATCCAGTCCGGGTGGGCCGGGCAGCCCGGAATGTTGACGACGGGCAGCCCGGAGCGCGATCGGAAGTCCGGGCCGAGGAAACCGCCGCGTTCACGCTTGTGGAACTGCAGCCCGGTGGAGTCCGTCGGGTTCGGCGCCGTCGCGGGGATCCCGCCCCAGCACGCGCAGTCCCCGATCGCCACCACCACCTGGGCCCGGGCGGCCAGCTCGCGCACCCAGTCCTGCATGGGCCGCTCGGCGAAGACGTCGAAGCCGCCGGTTCCGTTCGGGCCGCGGATCACCGAACCCTCGAAGACGAAGATGTCGACCGGCCGCTCACCCCGCGCGCAGTCGGTGAACAGCTCCCGGGCCTGGGCGCCGTTCTCCAGCCCCAACGACGGGTGCCAGAGCAGTTCCAGCCCGAAGTCGGTGATTAGGTCGACGACGTTGGGCTCGTCGGCGTTCAGGAAGGACATCGTGTTGCCGCTGCACGCCCCGCCCTGGAACCACAGCACGGATGACATCAGTACTCCCTTCGTCGGACGGGCCGTGGTCGGCACCGCGGTCCGCCGCACCGCCCACCTCCACGAGCGGACCGAGCCCTCCGTCGAGGTGATCAGAAGCCGCTGGGCCGGGTGATCGTCRGGTGGCCCGTCGCCTCACGGAGACTTCCGGCAGAGCAGACGCTATGTCCCCCAGCGCCGGACGCCTATCGACAGTGCGCGGAGGCTGCCACCAACGCGCAGTCACCAACGCGCAGTGCGGTTTGGTGAAGCGCACACGACCGGGCGAGAGTGGGGCATGCACCGGCCATCCCAGCCCGCCCTCATCGACGCCCGTGGGGCGAGCGCCGAGGTACGGCCCGGCGAAGTGGTGAGCCGGTGCGATGCCGGCTCGGGCGGGTCACCGGATCAGGCGGGTCGCCGGAGGGTGCCGGGGGAGGACCGGGCGATGCACGAGCTGTCCGTCTGCCGATCGATCGCGGACGTCGTCACCCGGCACGCGGCCGGTCGGCCGGTCACCCGGGTGCACGTCCGGGTGGGTCAGCTGCGCCAGATCGTGCCGGAAACCCTCGCCTACTGCTGGGAGCTGATGAACGCTGGGCCCCCGGAGAACGCTGGGCCCCCGGAGAACGCTGGGCCCCCGGAGAACGCTGGGCCCCCGGAGAACGGCGCCGATCCCCCCGGCGGGCAGGTGCTGGCCGGGTCCGTGCTGGCCGGGTCCGTGCTGGCCGGGTCCGTGCTGGCCGGGTCCGTGCTGGAGGTCGAGAGCGTGCCGGTCAGTGTGTGCTGCCGGGTGTGCGGGACCCGCGGCGAGTTGGCGGACCGGGCGCTGCGCTGCGGCACCTGCGGTGCGGCCGGCGTCACCATCGTCACCGGCGAGGAGTTCCTCGTCACCTCGTTCGAGGTGGCTTCCGACCCAGTAGTTCCCGACCCGGCGGCTCCCGGCTCGGCAGCTCCCGACACCGTGGAGGCGTGACACGCCGTGGGTCGCTTCCATCCCCACCCGGAAGGGGCGCATCCCCACCCGGAAGGGGCGCCGCACGAGTACTCGGGTCCRCACCCACCGGCCGGGGTGTCCGTCGGGGACCATGCCGGCTATGGCACCGGGCCCGAACGGGTCGAGGTCCTCGAGCGGATCCTCGGGGAGAACGAGCGGGTCGCGCTGGCGAACCGGGCCGCCTTCGACGCCGCCGGCGTCACGGTGGTGAACCTGATGTCCGCTCCCGGCGCCGGTAAGACCACCCTGCTGGTCGGGACGCTGCGCCGTCTCGGCCCGCAGCTGCGGGTCGGGATCATCGAGGGCGACATCGAGACCAGCATCGACGCCGACCGCCTCGACGGGCTCGGCGCGGCGATCGCCCTGATCAACACCGGTAACGGGTTCGGCGGGGAGTGCCACCTGGACGCGCCCATGGTCGCCTCGGCGCTGGGCCAGCTGCCCCTGCGCGACCTCGATCTCGTCGTTATCGAGAACGTCGGCAACCTGGTGTGCCCCGCCGAGTTCGAGGTCGGGGAGGACCTGCGCGCGATGGTGTTTGCCGTCACCGAGGGCGAGGAGAAGCCCCTCAAGTACCCGGTCATGTTCCGCTCGGCCGACCTGGTGCTCGTCAACAAGACGGACCTGCTTCCCCACCTCGACTTCGACCTTGACGCGTTCCGGAAGAACCTCGCCGACGTCAACCCGGACGTGGCTGTGCTGGAGGTCAGCGCCCGTACCGGCCAGGGGGTCGACGCCTGGTGCGCGTGGCTGCGCGCCCTACCCGGACAGYGCCCGGAGCCTACGATCGGCGGGGCCGCGCTCGATGACGACGGGGATCCAGCGCGGGCGGGCGCTCGACGGCGGGCGCCTGGAAGGCGACGGTCTCGACGTCCGTGACCGCGACATCGATGATCTCGACATCAGACAGCCCGAAGTCGGGTGCCTGGAAGAGGCGGATCGTCAGAGGCGGGGGCTCCTGCCGCGGCAGAGAGCGCGGCGGCTCCGACGCGGAGAAGAGGGGGATCGAGGCGGTGGCGATGAGATGTCTCGCTTTCGGGGTGGGGCTGCCGAGTGGAACGAGGGGTAGGACGTCAGGGCGGTGACAGGCTTCTCCGCGGGACCTTCCGCCGCCTACGTGGCGTCTTCGGGTTCCGCGAATCGAAGCCTCACGGCGTCAGAGACGGGACATCTTGCTGAACGGACTCAGAATGCGTTCCTGCTGGGAACCGAAATCGACGAGGACGGCGACTTCTGCTTCGACCCTGGTTACCTGGCCGAGACCGTACATGTCGTGGGTGACCCGGTCTCCTAYGGCGAACCGCTTGCACGGCGGGGTGACCGGGGCCTTGAAGGGGCTGGTGGACAGACGGGGCCTGGGTAGCGCTGACTTGGTCATCGCCTCCAGTATGCGCCTGCCGCACCGGGCGCCGCTGGTCGTCGTTGACGAAGACCAGACGATCACCGCTGCTCTCACCGGCCATGGCGCCCGGACGAGCGAGGTTGCCGACCTGCTGCCCGCGCGTGTCGCCGGGACTCTACCGGCCGCACCCTTGAGCGCCTGGCCTTTATCTACCGAGTGTTATCGAGTGTTACCAGGCGTGTGGGGCGCCGAGGTCGTTGATCAGCTCGGCGAGGACGAGTTCCTCGTCCACTCTGATCGCATGGTGCTCCAGCGCGGGGCGCAGGTCGGGGTCCCAGGCCGCGTCGACCGGCCGGCCAACCAGCTCGCCGCCGGTCACCGTGGTCAGCGCCGCCTGATAGGACCGGGCGTCGAAACGCCATGGCCGCCAGCCGATCCGTTCCCGCAGGCCGTTGGCGATGCGGATGCCGCCCCAGTCGAAGTCGCCATGGTAGGCAAACCGCGCGCCCTGGCCGGCGAGCGCCGCGAGCAGGCTGATGACGGCGGCCGACGGCTGGCCGTTCACGCACACCAGCGGCGGGGTGCGGCCCGCCAGCTCGTCGGCGGCGCTGGCCAGCACGATCGGATTCTCGCACAGGTACACCACTCCGAGGCCCACCCCGAGGTCGCCGCGGTCCTGGCCCGGGCCGACCTGGCGCAGAGTGAGCACGCAGGGCTCCCCCGCCTCGCGACAGATGGCCAGGATCCGGCCGGTCGGGCTGTCCGCCCCGCCCGGCAGACCCAGGCAGAGCACCGTGGACGACAGTTCGTCACGGTGCACCCCGACAGCGGCCCACGCGGCGCGACGGCCCGCGGCCGAGCCGTCACCCGCCGGGTGGGATCCGCCCAGTACCCGGGCCGCCGCCAGGGCCAGCGTCGCCAGCGGCCGGCCGTCGTCGAGCGCGTGCGCGTCACCGGTGCTGGTGGCGGCCAGCCGGCCCAGCGCCACGCCGGGTGAGGGCAACGCGTCGAGCACCCGGAGCAGGTCGGCGGCCAGCGGCCCCGCCGCGTCCGGGGTGCCAGCCAGCCGGCGCAGCAGGCCGGTGCTGTCCAGCCAGGACCGCCAGGGGGTGAGTTCGGGGCGCCGGGCGAGGAGGTCGTCCAGGGGCTGGTGCGCCTGCGCCCAGGCTCGTGACTGCGCCGCGGCCAGCTCCGCCCGCTCCGTGACATCCCCGGTGAGCTGGCGGACGGCGGCGGCGAGTCCGTCCGGCGCGGCGCCGCTGGACCGCAGCACCGCGTCGACCTCGTCCAACGACACGGACAGCGAGGCGCCGGTGCCGGCCCRGCGGCCCAGCAGCCGCTCGACCCCCCGCCGCTGGTCCGCGCTGGCCCGGCCGAGGGTGACCGTCCCGGTGAGCGGCCGGCCCAGCTCGATCCTGCGCCGCACCCGGTCGAGCAGCCACGCCGTGTGCTCACCGCCCAGCAGACGACGCAGCCGTTCCACATCGCGGGCGGCTTCCGTACCGCGGGAGGCCCCGGTCGACGACGCGCTCACTCGAACGGCAGGGGCTCGGTGTTGCCGCTCTGCGCCGGACGGAGCGGCTGGGGCTGGTCGGGTTGGTCGGGCTGGTCGA
Source organism: Frankia sp. CgMI4 (assembly GCF_001756285.1). Lineage (NCBI taxonomy): Bacteria > Bacillati > Actinomycetota > Actinomycetes > Frankiales > Frankiaceae > Frankia > Frankia sp. CgMI4. The sequence goes on along the minus strand of NZ_MAQZ01000082.1, from coordinate 14,408 downwards.
GTAGCTGGGGCTGGTCGGGTTGGTCGGGCCGCTCGGGCTGGTAGGGCACCGGCCGGTCGACGCGGGTGCGCTCGTGCCCGTCCCACCGCCACGGCGTGACGAGCACGGCATCGATGCCGTCCCGGCGGGACAGCTGCGCGATCGCCAGGCCGGGAACCTGCGGGTAGCAGCCCCACTCGCGCTCGCTGGTCATCACCACATCGAGGTCGAACGCGGCGAGCAGACCCAGGCACTTGGCCCGCGAGTCGTCGTCCACTCCGGCGAACGCCTCGTCCAGGGCGACCAGGCGGGGTGCGTGCCGGTTGCCGGAGGAGTCGTAGAACGACGAGGCAGCCGCGAACAGCGGCACCGACGCCGCGAGCACCCGCTCACCACCGGACGCCGGACCGCTCGCCGGCCGCCACTGACCGTCCTGGAACCGCTGCACAGCGAACTCGTGCCAGTCGCGGTAGTCCAGGGCACGGGTCAACTGCTCGGCCCATCCGCCGGTGGTGTCCGCGCTGTGCTCCCGGTTGATCTCCTCCTGGAGGAACGCGCCGACGGCGGTCCGCTCGGCGGGGCTCCAGGCGTCGGCCGTCTGCCGCAGCAACCGGTCGCGCACCGCGCCGAGCCCCTCGGGGGCGCTGCGCGCGACCCGCCACTGCAACCGCAGCCGCATGCCGGTCGACGTGGGCCGCTGCGCGAGGTCCGTGTTGATCCGGCGAACCTGGCCCTCGGCGTCGCTGATCAGTTCCTGCAGGGCGCCGGCCACCTCGTTCACAAGGTGGTTCTCCAGGATCTCGCGTTCCTTCGCGGACAGCAGCATCGCCCGCTGCCCGGTCTCCGTCTCCAACGCGGCGACCAGGGCCGGGATGTCCTGCTTGCGGCCCTGGAACAGGACGTCGACCACGATCACGCCGTCGGAGACGACCATCCCGACCGAGTGGCCGTGCCGGGACAGCGCGTCGGTGAGAACCTTGTGCTCGGCCGACACCCGCTGCTGCGCCAGCTCCCACCGGCGGTCGGTGTCGTCGACGTCGTCGAGGGCGGCGTTGACCGCCCGGGCGAGCGTGATCGCGGGGTACGGTGCCCAGCCGGCAGCCGGGTCCGGGATCTCCAGGTCCGGGACGGCGACCGCGAGCAGGCCGGTGGCCGCGAACGCCCGGAGCCTCGCGACAGCCGCCTCGCGTTCGGCCGCGGCGGTGGTGATCGCCTCCCGCAACGTCTCACGCCGGCCGTGAGCCCGGCCCCGGGCGTCGAGCGCATCCCGTTCGGCGGCCCGGGCCTGCTTCTCCCGCTGCCCGCACCGGTCGAGTTCGGTGTCGACGGCGGCCAGTTTGCGGAACAGTTCGTCGACGGCGGCGCCGGCCGTCTCGACCAGGACCCGGTGACGTTCGGCGGCCGCGTCGGCCTGCGTCTGCGCCTCGGCGACCGCCTCGGCGGTCTGTTCCTGGCGTTCCAGCGCGAGGGTGAGTTCGTGTTCCGCCTCGGTCGCCGCGCGGCGGGACCGGTCCAGCGATTCCGCCGCCGGCCACAGCGCGGCCAGCTCCGCCCGGTAGTCACCCAGGGCGTCCCGGACGTCGGCCAGCGCGGCCGGCTCCGCGGGCAGGCGCACGTCGCCGGCGAACTCCTCGGCCGCCGCCCGCGCCTCACCCGCGGCCTGCTGCCGGCGGGCCGCGACAGCGGCCGCCTCCTGGTGCTGGGCGTCGATCCGCCGCTTGGCCTTGTGCTCCGTGGCCAGCTGCGCGTGCGCCTCGCGCAGGTCGCCGTCGGAGGGCCGGGCCCCGTGCTCGGCGGCCAGCGAGAGCTGCCGGTCGGCCAGCTCCGCGGCGGCCGCGGCCAGCTCTTCGAGCCGTAGCTCGATCCGGGTCGCATCGGCGCGCAGGTGGTCGAGCCGGACCCGCCTGGCCGCCTCGCGGGCACCCTCACCGATGTAGCCGGCGGTTTCCTTGCGCCAACCGCCGGTCAGGACCCCGTTACCGAACCGGCCGTCCACGGTGACCCAGGTCTCGGTGCCCGAGGTCCTGTTGGCCGTCGTCCCGTTGGCCGTCGTCCCGTTGGCCGCCGGCCCGTGGACCAAGGAGCCGCCGGCCGGGCCGGGCCCGCCGCGCAGGCCGATCGTCGCGAGGACGGCGGCGACCGCGGTGTCGCTCAGCCGGGCCGCGCGTGCGTCGTCGCGGTCGATCGCCGGCGTGAGCACCGCGGCCAGCCCACCCCCCGGCGCCGGCCGCCCGGGCGTGACCAGAACGTCGTCGCTGACGGGGTCGTGCAGCCGCCCGTCCGGGCCGACCCAGGCGTCGAGGATCCCGGCGGCCTCCAGCGCCGCCTCGATTCCGGCCCGGTGCTCGTCGGGCACGCCGTCGACGAAGTCGACGACCTTCCACAGCGGGGCGCCGTCCCGGCCGTCCCGCCCGTGCTCGTCGCGGGTGTGCGGGGCCGGCGGCGAGTCGTGGCCACCGGCCGCCAGCCGCTCGATCTCCTCGGCGAGCCGTTCGAGTTCCCGCCGGGCGGCCGTCTGCTCGCCGTCGAGGACGGCCTGCCGGCGCCCGAGGTCGGCGGTGGCCAGCCGCGCCGCCCCGTCCACCGCGGTGGCGACCGGGTTGGACCCGTCGAGTGTGTCCACCCAGCCGGCCAGGGCCGCCAGCGCGGCGTCCGGGTCGGCCGGCCGCAGGTACGCGCAGCCGGCCAGGTAGGCCGTGCAGGCCACGACGAGGCCCGCCCCGCGCTGGGCGGTCAGGTCCTCGGCCGCCGCGATCCGCTCGGCGGCGGCCTGCTGCTCGGCAGTGATCCGGTCCAGGTCGTCCCGGGCCGCGCGCAGCGCCACGCCGGCGTCGGCCGCCGCGCGCAGCAACCCGTCGAGACGGTTCACGGCGGTGCCCTGCTGCCCGACCAGGGCCTCGGCGGATCGCCGGGCGTCGCGGTACGGCGGTTCCCCGCCGTCCAGCTCGGTGAGCACCGCGGCGTGCCGGCCGGTGACCAGGGCGGCCTCGGCCGCCAGCCCGGCGGCCCGGATCGCGGCGTCGAAGCCCGCCGCGTCGGCCTGGACCGTGCGTTCCGCACCCGTGAGCCGGCGCTTCCGGTCGCCGGCAGCCTCGGCCGCGGCCCGGCTGTCCCGCTCCCGCTGGGCGGCGAACCGGGCGAGCCGCCCGGCATCCTCCTCGGCGCCCCGCAGCGCCGCCGCGTCGCGCATCTCCGGGCTGTCCCGCAGCGCGTCCCGCCGGGCGGTCAGTGTGGCCTTCGCCTCCTCCACCTCGGTGAGCGCCTGCTGCGCGGCCGTCAGGGCCTCGACCGCCGCCTGATGCGCGGCGTCGGCCTCGGCGAGATCCCGCCCGTGCTGCTCGTAGCGGCTGTGCGCCTGCCGCGGCGGCGCGGCGTACCGCTTCGCGGCCACTCGGGCGTACCGGCGGTAATGGGTCAGGAATGCCTGCGCAGCCGTTTCCGCCTCGGCGAGGGCGCGCAGCGTCTCCCGTTCCTCGTCCAGACCCCGGAACGCCTCGGCCACGATGACCACGAGCGCGGGGTCCAGCGGCGGCAACGCCTCGGTGAGCGCCCGGGAGAGCAGCTTCTCGTCGGGCTTCTTGGACAGTTGCGGCTGGCGTAGCTGGATCAGGAGGTTGACCAGGGCCTCGTACCGGTGCCCGCCGAGACCGAACAGCGCTTCGTCCACGGCACGGCGGTAGTCCGACGCGGTGTCGTACACCGCGCCGTGGCCGTCGACGGCTTCTTTCAGTTTGTCCCTGGTCAGTGGCACCCGGGTCGGGCTGACCAGGGACAGCTGCGGACCGATCCGCTGGCGGGTCACGAAGAACCAGTGCCGGACGATGCCGCGCCCGCTGACCGCCTTCAGGCCGGYCCCGATCGTGCGGTACTCGGGGATGCCGTCACCGCCCAGCCGGCCGAACTCCAGCCAGGTGTAGCCGAGCCGCTCGGGATGCGGATGCYGGCCGCCCAGCAGCAGGTTCCATTCCATCCGCTTGTTGCGGTCACCGTCCGGTTCGACCCGGTGCGCGGCCAGCTCGCCGTCCAGCAGGAACGGCAGCGTCAGCGCCAGGACCTTCGACTTGCCGGTACCGTTGTTGCCCCGCAGCAGCAGCCGCCCGTCGTGGAAGTGGAACTCTTCCACGTCGTAGTAGAAGAGGTCGACCAGGCCGGCGCGCAGCGGCTGCCAGCGGTCCTCCCGGGCCGGTACGGGAATCGAGGCCGACGCCGGTGCCGGTGCGGGAATCGAGGCCGGTGCCGGTGTCGCGGGCATGCGGGTCGAGGTGCTCATCGGCGGCTCGTCTTCTTCCTTCTGGCCGGACCGCTTCTGACCGGGCCGGCGCCGCCCGCCCGGCCGTCGTGGATCGTCGGCGCCTCGACGGCGTAGCGCGCGATCGCGGGCCGGGCGAGCACTGCCGGCGGCTCGCCGGCCCGGCCCGGCACGTCCGTGACCAGCCGCAGCGCGCGCAGCTTGTCCAGCGCCATGGCGAGCAGCTCGGCGTCGGCACCCGGTTCGGTGACGCCCCGCCGCCAGTAGGTGGAATGCTCGGCCGCCATCTTCCGAACGTATCCACGCAGCCGGCCGACCGGCACCGGCTCCGCGGGATCCGGCCGGGTGGCGAGATACTCGGCGACTAGCAGGGTCACGTGGCCGTCGGTGCGCTGTTCCGGCATCCGTACGTCGGTGAGCTCGTCGTCGGGGTCGACCATCGCGATTCCCTCCGCGCGCATCTCGGCGATCAGACCGGTGGCGTCCTCGATCCGTCTGGTGATCGCCCGGCGCTGGCTGATCAGGTAGGCGCGCTCGTCCTCGGCGAGCTCGTCGTAATAGACGACGGGATCATCGAGCAGCCGGCGGGTCAACCGGCGGCGAAGCGACCGGTTGCGCAGGTCGTCGGTGTCGGGGACGGGCTCGTGGGTCAGCTCGGCGAGCCGCGCCCCGATGTCGTCGGCGTCGATGGTCGACGGGCCGCGGGTACCGGTCAGCAGCGACGCGAGCACCCTGCGGCGTACGTCGTACAACGCGTCGCCGCTGTCGCGCAGATAGGCGTCCTCCTCGCCGGCGACCCGATCCAGCACGCCGAGCGTGAGCAGCAGCCGGACCACCGCCACGAGGTCGGAACGTTCGTCCCGGCGGCTGAGGGTGAAGGTGACCCCGGTGCGGGCCAGTTCCGGGTCGCTCGCCGCGACCAGCACCCCTTCGGCCAACCGGCCGAGGGTGATCTGGGTGTCCGCCCCCTCCAGCACTGACAGCGCGAGGCACAGCAGGACGTAGCGGCGCCGCCCGAACGGCGCTCGGCCCTTCCCCTCCCGCGCCGGGTGCGTGTCGTCCTGGATGGTCGCCGCCGTCTTGAACAGCCGCGCCGATTCGGCGTCGACGACCAGCCGCCAGCCGGTTTCGGCGGCGAGCCACTCGCGCAGCTCGGACGCGTGCCGGCGGACCAGCCGCAGGACCTCGTCGTCCGCGCCGGCGGTGCGTAGCGGCCCGGCCAGCAGCGCGCGCAGGGCCCTGCGCCGCGCGGCCCGGTTCTCCTCGGCGACCGAGTCCGCCGTCATCCGGACACCCGTCCGGTCTCCAGCAGCTCGAGCCGGTCCGGCCCACCGGCGAGTACGACCGGAGCGAGGCCGTCCATCCGGCCATTCAGATCGTTTTGCCGGTTTCGGTCATTCCTGTCGTTCGAGTCGCTCCAGTCGTTCAGGTCGTTCAGGTCGTTCCAGGCCGCCGGACGCGATGCCGCACCGGCCAGGTCGACGATCTCGACGGTGTGTTCCGGGCCGTCCAGGACGCCATCCTCGGTCTCGATCCGCGCCAYCCCCCCGCCGGGGACGAGGGTGAGGCGGATCAGGACCGTGCCGTCGCTGGACGTGGTCTCCACCTCGGTATCGCCCGCCAGCCTGGCGGCGAGCGCGTCCCCGAGCAGGCCGAGGAACAGCCGGAACGCCTGCCGGTCCAGGACGCCGAGCTGGGACAGCAGCACTGGCCCGTCGGTGGCGAGCCGGGCCCGAGCGGACGCGGCCTGCTCCGCCTCCCGCGCGGCCTGCTCGGCGAGCAGCCGCCGCTGCCGCGCGCGGTCCGTGACCCGGTTCGGCGTTCCGCGCCGCTCGTAGGAACCGGTCCGGCGTAGCTGCGGGCTGATCCGCATCGGCGGCGCATCCTGCCACGGCGTGTTCGGTGTCGGCTCGTCCTCCTGCCAGGCGGCGACGGTCTCCTGGCTGACGGTGAGATGCCGGGCCGAGGCCAGGCCGAATGCGGCCCGCCACAGCCGGTGGGCCGCCGCGTCGTCAGGAGCCTCGGCAAACCAGCGAGCGAGCGTGCGGAAGTCCGCCGACCGGTCCGAACGGCCGGTACGGCGCTCGTTGAGTGCGGCGACGGTATCGATGAGCTGGGTGATCGCGGTGATCGCCGCGCCCCGCAACAACCGTGCCTGGGAGGGACGGCGTGAATCCGCCGACACGAACCAGTCGTGCAGGCCGCGCCAGCGGTTGCGCCAGCCGTCCAGGGCCGCGGCGACCGCGGCGTCGTAGGCGGTCCGAATCCGCTCAGCGTCGGTTCGCCCGGCTCCGGTCCGGCCGGAATCGGATGCCCCGGAGCCGGATGCCCCGGAGCCGGATGCCCCGGAGCCGGATACCTCGGGCACGTCGGGCACGGCGTCGGTCGCCTCCCGACGGGCCGCGAGTAGCAGCAGGCGTTCGACGCCGGCCCCCTCGACCTGACCCAGCAGGGTGGCGATCTCCGCGCCCCGGTTCGCCAGCTCGGCGATGAACCGGTTGATGTAGTCGATGAGCCGTTGCTTGTAGGCGAGGAACGCGTCCACGTCACCGTCCGAGAAGTCGATCACTCGGCGGAGGGACGTCATGAACGCCTGAGCGTTGTCGGCCAGTCCGGTGAACCGCTCCGCCAGCCCCAGCAGCAGCAGGTGTACCTTCGCCGGGTCGAGATCGGCGGCGTCGCCGGCCGTCATCTCCACCAGGGCGCGCAGCTGGGCGGCGATGTCCTCCAGCGCCACCGACTGCAGGGCGCCCCGGCGGCCGATCGCCACCTCGTAGACGGCGATCGCCTCCTCGGCCGCCTGCCCGGCCGGGGTCAGCTGGTACAGGTAGCGCGCCCGGTGGAAGTCCGCCACCGTGGTCACCCGGCCGGTGTCCGGGTCGGCCCGCAGGTTGCCCCACTCAACGAGCTTGTCCAGCGCGGCGACGATCGACTCGGTCTGCCCCGGCCGCCCCAGATCCGCGATCACGTCCTCGGGGCGCATGTGGACGATGAACCGGTCCCGCGCCCGCGCGAACGTCGTCAGCACCTCCCGGTAGACGTCCGCGTTGGGGGCGCTCAGGTGCGCGAACGGCTGCCGGGGCGGCGCATCACCGCCGGCTGCCGGCCCGGTCTGTCCGTCGCTCGTCACACCGCCCAGTATCGCCCACCATGCTACCGCGTGAACGGCGGGTGACCGGCTACCAGTGACACTGCTGGGGAAGACGGGAGTCTGCKGGGTCGTCGGTGGCTGAAGCGACGGCCGAGTCTGGMAGGCCTGGACCAGCACCTCGATGCCTCACCTACTCCGCGAACTGATCGACATGCTCGCCGCCGGACACCGGCTCTGCTTCTACCTACCCAGTAGGTCACAAACCATGAACTATCGATCACGGCAAATCGCCGTCGATTACGTTGGAGATTGCTGCGATTCACGTCATTGGTGAAAGGATTAGAGCCCGATGGCGGGGGTATCTCTGGCTCGCAATCCAGTGGGGAACTTCCCCGAGGAGATGGCGGTGCGACACTGGAGGGGGCGGAAATGGCGCTCAGGAAAAGCCCGAAGTATTTTCTGATGGTTGTGATCGTTGCGCTCGGGACAATTTTGTCTGCGGCTCCTTCGATGGCTTCTCCGCCGAGAAGCGCGCCTGGCGCGGTCCATCGCAGTGATGTACATTGTTATTGGCGCCATATGAGCGGTCACTGGGTCTGGAGGCATGGACACCGGACCTGGATTCCCCCGCGCACGGTCAGGGTCTGTCGCTGAGATTCCAATAAAACAGGCATCGATCGCAGGAATCCCTGCGGTCGGTGAGGAGATCTTTTAGAGACAAGTGTTCCGTCCTTGTGCGCTCGCGCGGGGACGGAACGCCAAGCCTCGGATGCCCGTTACAACGTCCGCCTCGCCCACGACCGAGGATGAAGAACTGTGCGCCGTGTGGGCCACGGCGCGCCAGCGAGCCTGGCCGGTCGTCTCGGTGGACGAGCGGGAGAGCCTACAGGAGACCCTGGAGATTCTCGCGGACAGTGATGCGGTGGCGTCGATCCGTCAGATGCGTGAGGAGATCGCCCGAAAGGTGGGGACGGTCATCAGCCCCAGCCCCAGCCCCAGCCCCAGCGCCGGCTCAGCTTTCGGCGGGGGGGATGTTGGGGTTGAGCCGGAAGCGGTTCTCCGGGTCATAGGTGCGCTTCACTCGCCGCAGCCGCTCGACGTTGCGCCCCCAGGCCCGTGCCCGGTCGGCGTCGTCGAGATCCGCGTCGCCGCCGAAGTTGAGGTAAGTGCCCGATGYGGCCCGAAGCCTGACGGCCTCGCCGTAGGCATTGCGCACCCAGCGGATGTTTGCGTCGTCTTCGGCGGGGTCCAGCCAGTTTCCGTCGATGCTCAGCAGGTACCGAGCGCTGCGGTCACCGAACGCGGTTTCGGTTGTCCCTACACGTGACATGGCCCCTCCCAGGAGAGGCAGGTGCACCATCGTCGTCGGGTGCGGGCGGTCGTGGCTGATGCGCGCCACGAACGTGGTCGCGTCCTCATCGAGTCTGTCCAGGTAGACGGACTTCCAGTAACTCTGGAGCCCACCCTTGGGGAAGAAGGGATCGAGGGAGGATTGCGCTGTCCGGTACGACCGGGCCTGGCTCATATCGGCAAGCGGCGCGCCAAACCCGGAAAGCGCCCGGCACGCTCGCTGACCCTCGTCCGGGGTGCCGGCATACAGGGCGGCCGTGATGAGCACGTCGCGGTTGTRCACGGCGGGCGGGAGCGTCGGTRCATCCGGCAGCGACCACAGGAGGGCACGGCTGGTGACCTCGTCAGGGACGGTGGACGTCCAGTCMTGCCAGCGGGAAAGCACCTCGGTAACGGCATCGACCGGGTGAACGATCATGCTATTCCAGACCATCGGGCCCAACGGATAGGCCTCGAACTCGAAGGACACCACCACACCGAAGTTGCCGCTCCCGCCACGCAACGCCCAGAACAGGTCCTCATGTTCGGTCCCGTCGCACCGTATGATCTTGCCGCTGGCTGTCACGACCTCGGCGGCGCGCAGCGCATCACAGGCCAGACCGTACTTGCGGTGGAGCCAGCCGATTCCGCCACCGAGTGTCAGACCCGCGACGCCCGTGGTCGACACGACCCCGCCAGGTACCGCGAGCCCGTACAGCTGCGTCTCACGGTCGACGTCGCCCCAGGTCGCACCACCCGCCACCCGCACACGTCGCTGATCCGGGTCGACCCAGACACCCCGCATCATCGACAGATCGATCATCAAACTGTCGTCGGCCGTGCAGGTCCCGGCGATGCTGTGGCCGCCGCCGCGGACAGCGACGAGCAGGTCCCGCTTGTAGGCGAGGCTGACGGCGTCGACGACGTCGGCGGTGCCGGTGCATCGGATGATCAGACCGGGTCTGCGGTCGAGCATGGCGTTCTGGACGACCCGGATGTCGTCATACCCCAGGTCGTCCGACGTCAGAACCTGCCCGCGGAAGATCGCGCGAATCTCCTCGACCGTCTCGTCCGAGAGCGTCTGCCGTTCGCCATCCAGCGTGAGTATCTGTGCCGACATCGAGCGATCTCCCCTCCGCGCCTGCCGATGTCTCCGGTGGGCATCGGTCTGCGTTACTCGCTTCTTACAGGGTGACGCCACGGCTGGATCGTCGCTAGCGTGTTCGTCCCGCAGGACGGCAGCCAGTTCGGCGAGTGCGGCCAAGATTGCCACTCCGAACCCGGCCCACCGCCATCCCGTCTCTGCGCCGGACAGCGGCGTGCCTGCGGAATTAGGAAGCTGGCAGGTCCGTCGCTGGCGCCTGGCGTGGCTGCCGGGGGTGCGGGCGCAGCCCGCCCCGGTCCGCCAGCGTGTCGGTGGCCGGGATCCGGGTCCKCGAATCGGACTGTCGGACCGCTCCAGTAGCGTTGGTCGGCTGTCTATCGGGAGGTCAGTCGTGCTGCTGGAAGGACTCAAGCCAGGGCTGCGCGTCGACGGGCTCATCCCCGCCGAGGTCGTCACGGTCATTGCCGCGCAATGGCACGGTTCCGACGCGCTCGAACTGACCTACAAGACCGCCGCCGGCGGCCTCGGCCAGCAGGTCGTGTTCCGCAAGGACCAGGACAAGCTCAGCGTCGCCCAGACCGGCAGCCGCGCCTTCGATGCCAACGCCAGCGACTTCAAACTCGTGGCCGAGGCGCAGCGCATCTCGCTGGCCGGGCTCTTCGACCCGATGCTCGCCGTCGCCACCAGCGACGTGCAGCCCCTCCCGCACCAGATCCGCGCGGTGTACGGCGAGCTGCTCCCGCGTACCCCGCTGCGCTTCCTGCTCGCCGACGACCCCGGCGCCGGCAAGACGATTATGGCTGGCCTCTACCTCAAGGAGCTGCTGCTGCGCGACGACGTGAAGCAGTGCCTCATCGTCGCGCCCGGYGGGCTCGTGGAGCAGTGGCAGGACGAGCTCTTCTTCAAGTTCGGCCTCCGTTTCGATCTGCTGACCAACCAGCTCATGGACTCCCAGGTCAACCTCAACGTCTTCGAGACCAACCCGCTCCTCATCGCACGAATGGATCAGCTCTCCCGCAACGAGCAGCTCCGGGCCCAGCTCAGGGAGACCGAGTGGGACCTGATCGTCGTCGACGAGGCCCACCRCATGGGCGCCCACTACTTCGGCGGCAAGCTGGAGAAGACCAAGCGCTTCCAGCTCGGGGAGCTCCTCGGCGAGATCACCCRCCACCTGCTGCTGATGACCGCGACCCCGCACTCGGGCAAGGAGGAGGACTTCCAGCTCTTCCTCACCCTGCTCGACAGGGACCGGTTCGAGGGCCGGCAGAAGAAGACCACGGACACCAGCGGGATCATGCGCCGCCTGGTCAAGGAGGAGCTGCTTACCTTCGAGGGCAAGAACCTCTTCCCCGAACGTGTCGCCGAGACCGTTCCCTACGAGCTGACCGCGTTGGAGTACGCCCTCTACGCGGACGTCACCCACTACGTCCGCGAGGGGATGAACCGGGYCGACCGGCTCGGCGGCAAGCGCAAGAACACCGTCGGCTTCGCGCTCACCGTTCTCCAGCGGCGACTCGCCTCCAGCCCGGAGGCGATCTACAAGAGCCTCGTCCGCCGTTCCGAGCGCCTGGAGGGCAAACGGCAGGAGATCCTCAACGGCACCTACCGCGAGTCCGAGCCGACCGTCGACCTGGGCGAGATCGACGAGGACGGGTACAACGCCGAGGAGATCGAGGAGCTGGAGGAGGACCTGCTCGACGCTGCCACCGCAGCGCAGACCGTCGAGGAACTCAACGCCGAGCTGATCGAGCTGGCCGAGCTGGTGAAGACCGCCAAGATCGTCCGCGACGCCGRCACCGACCGCAAGTGGACCGAGCTGTCGAACATCCTCCAGGACGAGGTGCTGACCGCCGACGCCAACGGCTGGCCGCGCAAGCTCATCATCTTCACCGAGCACCGCGACACCCTCGACTACCTCCGGGCCAGGATCGGCTCGCTGCTCGGCAAGCCCGACGCGGTCAGGGCGATCCACGGCGGCGTCCGCCGCGGCGAGCGTCGCCAGATCACCGAGGAATTCACCAAGAACCGCGACGTCCAGATCCTCCTGGCGACCAACGCGGCTGGGGAGGGCCTCAACCTCCAGGCTGCCCATCTGATGGTCAACTACGACCTGCCGTGGAATCCCAACCGCATCGAGCAGCGCTTCGGCCGCATCCACCGCATCGGCCAGGACAAGGTCTRCCGACTGTGGAACCTCGTGGCCTCCAACACGCGGGAGGGTGAAGTCTTCACCCGTTTACTGGCCAAGCTCGACCAGATGCGCCAGGATTACGGCGGCAAGGTCTTCGACGTCCTCGGTGAAGCCTTCACCGAGACCCCGCTGCGCGCCCTCCTGCTCGACGCCATCCAGTACGGCGAGCGCCCCGACGTGAAGGCGAAGATGCACGAGGTCATCGACGCCAGCGTCGGCGATGGCCTCAAGGACCTGCTCGACGAGCGGGCGCTCGCCTCAGAGCACCTCGCCGAGGCCGACCTCCAGCGGCTCCGCGCAGCGATGGATGAGGCCCGGGCCAAGAGGCTCCAGCCGCACTACGTCGAGCTGGCGTTCAAGGCGGCCTTCACCCGTCTCGGTGGCCGGATCRCCAGGCGTGAGCGGGGGCGCTACGAGATCGCGAACGTGCCCCAGCACCTCCGCTCGGCCGGCAGGGGACCGATCGCGACGAAGTACGACCGCGCCACCTTCGACCTTGCCCACTGCGATCATGGCTGCAAGGTGGTTCGTTGGTTGATCGAGTTMCGGCCTRTGCTTCGGATGTCTTGYTTCCCGTCGGTAATGCTACGAAACGCGCGCGAATACCCACRCACTGTCGGTACCGTACCGGCGCGACACCTAGATCCGAGGAGCGGCAGAGCCAGACGAGGAGGGCCGTCGTGGCGATGAAGGTCAAGGTGGGCAACTATGCCTATCTGTGGGACGGTGCTGAGCCCCTCGTGCCGGGGGACCTTGTACTCCTGCCCGAGAACTGGCTCAGTCCCAAGATCCATGGTCCTGGACCCTTCGAAGGCACCGTGACCGCTGTCGGAAGTGACTATGACGGTCCGATCTCGCGGATCATCGCCAAGATCGGGCACGATCMGGAGTGGAAGCCACCTGCGTCGTACATCCCACCCGCACCGCGTGTGTYCCTCATCCACGAGGGTCGGTATCGAGTGGCCCTGGCCGAGTACGAACGGCAGCGTGACGAGTGGCGCCAGCGCGCAGGCGGGTCCCCGTCTGATCCGGTGACCGTCGAGCGGGCCAGGCTCGTCGCGTGCCCAAAGTGTGGTGCTCCTGAGTCAAGCCCGTGCACAGATGCCACGAAGCCCCGAAAAGCGAACCATCAGGAGCGGGTCCGTCGCTTCCGCGAGTGGATGGAGGAGACCCATCCTCGATTTCCATGGCACGGAGCGCCGTAGCTGCCAGTCTCGGCCTGATGAATTTTGCATGATGTGCGAATTCCGAGAATAGTCATGCGGACTCGATGCGGCGGATCCAATTTTTGCCGTCAGCGGCTACTCCTTCGAGAATATGGATCGTGTGTTGGAGGCCGCCGGCGTCCTGGGGGCGGCTGGCCACCGATGCCGCAGTTTCGTCCTCCGTTAATTCATCGGGTGCGGATTCCGTCGTTTTCATCTGGATTTTTTGGCCGTTCATCAGGGCGAGCTGGAACTTCTGTGTCGCGGACCGCTGGTATCCAAGCTCGAAGACCTGTTCCGACTGCGGCYGGCGAAACCCAGGCCTCACCCTGTCGGACCGTATCTTCGCCTGCCAGTCCTGCGGGCTGGTAGGCGACCGCGACCTGAACGCCGCGGTCAACCTGTCCAACCTCGTCGCCGCCAGTACGTCGGAGACAGTAAACGCCCGTGGAGCCGACCGTAAGACCCCGTCCGCGGGGCGGGCGGCTGGGAAACGGGAACCCGGTACGGCTCCGGCCGGTCAGACCGGGAGTGCCTCACCGCAAGGTGAGGCGGCATGAGCGCCGCTATCGGGCGCTCTTATGCAACGGCTGCTGACCGACGGCAAGCGCAAGAGCATGGTCCCGATGGCCGCCCGCCTCGGTGTGGACCCTCAGCAGCTGCAGCAGTTCGTCACCAGCTCGACCTGGGACTACCGCCAGGTCCGGCGGCGCCTCGCCGGCTGGGCGGCCGGGTTCTGCGACCCGGTCGCGCTGGTCGTGGACGACACCGGCTTTCCCGAAGGACGGGCCGCCTCCCCCGGGGTGGCCCGGATGTACTCCGGCACCCTGGGCAAGGTCGGGAACTGTCAGATCGGGGTGTCCGTGCACGCGGTCACCGACTGGGCGTCRGCCGCGGTGGCCTGGCGGCTGTTCCTCCCGACCTGCTGGGACGACACCACCCTGACCGACCCGRCCGAGGTCGCCGCCGCCCGGGCCCGGCGGGAACGGGCCGCGATCCCCGACAAGGCGCGGCACCGGGAGAAATGGCGGCTCGYCCTGGACATGATCGACGAACTGGCCGGCTGGGGCATGCCTGTGCGGCCGGTCGTGGCGGACGCCGGCTACGGCGACGCCGCTGCCTTCCGCCAGGGGCTGACCGACCGGAACATCCCCTACGTGCTGGCGGTGAAGCCGACCGCGACCGCCTACCCGGCCGACGCGGTGCCGGTCACCGCCCCCTACCCGGGAAACAGCCGGCGGCCCACACCCGCCTACCCC